>JASGDR010000239.1:0-3948 GCA_047607095.1 Caulobacter sp. | reverse complement strand
TGACCGTGGGGTTGAAGGACATGTACGACATGTCGTTGCGGGCGTTGTCGAAATACCGGTTCACGTCGGCTACGCGAACGACCGGCGCATAGGGACGAAACCCCTCGCGGAACTTCACATGATGGTTGAGCCGATCCTTCATCCCGGGAACGCTGGGATCGGCGAGGATGCTGCGATGGCCGAGCGCCCGCGGCCCATGTTCCGAGGCACCCCGCATGACGGCGACGACATTGCCCGCGTGCAGCAGTTCGGCGATCTCCTTCGTCCCCGCCTTGACGGCGCCGAGCCGCGCAACCGCAGCCGGCAAGGCCTCCGGGTCCTGTATCGCCGGGCCGGTGTAGGTCACGGTCACCGGATCGGCCGGGCGCGATCGCAGCAGCAGGGCGCCCTGCGCGAGCCCGCAATCATTCGGGTTGGGCGGTACGAAGACAGGCCACTCGATCAGGTCGGCCAGTTTCTGGTTGACCATGACGTTGAGCGCGCAGCCCCCGGAAATGCAGATCGGAAGCTTGTACCGAGCGGCGACCGGCAGAACGGTGTCGAGGAAAATACGCTCGAACATATGCTGCGCCGTGGCCGCCAGATCGAAGGCGTCCGCGCCGCTCAGGGCGTTGCGCGACAGCGGCAGGCCGATGCGGCGGCCAAGCGCCTCAAGTTGCCCGACCACCCACAGATACATGCCGGAAAACGTGTCCTTGTCGCTGCAGGTCATGAAGAAGTCCCGCACCGGCGCGACCCATTCGGGCCGGATTTGACCGAAGGCCGCCAGCCCCATCAGCTTGCCGGCGTTCGACCGTTCCTTGCCGTCGTCCGGCTTGCGGATTTCGACGATGGGATGCGCTATCGCTCGGTACGGGATGCCGAGATTGAGCCGATGGCCGCCATCGATCGCCACGACGCCCGTCTCGCGCGAGGCCAGAAAGATCCGGAACGTGCCGTCGTTGCCGCCGCCGTCGTAGGAAACGACCAGGCTGCGATCGAACGAGGATTCGTAAAACGCCGCGGCCGCGTGCGCCTGGTGGTGATCGACGGCTTGGATCGACTTGACGCCCAGCCCTTCGAACAGCTGCTCGGCGTAGCTGTCGGCGCCGTGTATCACCAAACCGGCGTCGAACTTTGGATGAATATTCCTGACGATCGCAATCAGATCACGAACGTCCGGCCGTTCATGTCTCACATCGTAATGGCGTTTTCCGAAAATACGTTCGAGTTCGATATTGTGCAACGCGCCGTGCAGGTCGAGCGACAGTACGGAATCGTGATTCAAATGAACCGCTAGAACGTCCACTGACGACTTCCTTTTCCGGCTTGCAGGATTGAATGCCACCGTAGGCGCGGCCTCGCAACAGCCTGCCGGAGCCATGGCGGGGTCGGCGTATGCCCTGTTTCAGCCGGCGTCTTGGAGATGGAGCCCCTGTGGTTCGAGCAACCGTCGGGGGCGGCCGGGGCAGGAGCGGGCCGCGCCTTGGCCTCGTCCGCCGCGACGGTCTCGGCTTATCCGCGAGGACTTTAACTCCTCACGGAGTTTCTCGTTAAGGTTGCTTGAGCAGCTCAAGATTGTCTCTTGCTGAACCGTGTTATACTGATCGGGCGCAAGTCACTTCATTGCGATGTCGTGACAATGTCGCGTTCGACGGCAAGGGGGCGTGCAAGTGCTGAAGAGGATGCGTCGCGCCATCGCGGGCGCCGGGGCTAGGGCTTGCATGGGGGCGGCCCTGATGATCGCCGCGCCCGCCGCCGCGCAGGTGACCCTGCCGTCCCGTCAGGAGCTGGATCCCGCCAACGCCGCCCCGATCACGGCCGCGCCGCGCGGCGAGCTCTTCAAGGGCGTCGAGGCCGGTCCGTGCGCCTTCCGCGACAGCCCGGTCAAGGTCACTCTGAAGGCGGTGGAGTTCCAGGGCGCGCGGTCGGGCCCGCTGGCGCTGTCGGACGAGACCCTGGCCTCGACCTATGCCGAATTCATCGGCCGCGAGGCGCCGATCAGCGTGGTCTGCGATATCCGTGACCGGGCCGCGACGCTGTATCTGCGGCGCGGCGTGTTGGCCAGCGTGGTCATTCCCGAGCAGCGGATCGTCGAGGGCAGGCTCGTCCTGACGGTCGTCGAGGCGCGGATCGACGCCGTGAGATATCACGGCGACGCCGGCCCGGCCCAGAAGCAGGTCGTCCGCTTCCTGGATCACCTGCGCGGCCTGGCCCCGTTCGACCTGGACGTCGCCCAGCGCTACCTGCTGCTGGCCTCCGACGTGCCCGGCGCCCGGATCCAGTCGGTGCTGAGGCCTTCGCCGCAGGGGCAGGGGGCGCTGGACCTCGAGATCGCCATCACCCGCGACGCCGTCGACGGCTCGGTGGTGGCCCAGAATTACGGCTCCAAGACCGTGGGCCGGGACCTGACCCTGGCGCGCGTGGACTTCAACGGCTTCACGCCGCTGGGCGAGCGCACGTCGATCCTGGGCTACGGCACGCTGTCCAGCGACGAGCAGCGGGTGATCCAGGTGGCCGAGCGCTTCTACCTGGGCGGAGACGGTCTGGTCGCCGATCTTTCGGGCGCGTGGGGCTGGACCCGGCCGGGCGACGTGCTGAAGCCGCTGGACCTGGAGGGCGAGTCCTTCGCCGGAAGCGTCCGGCTGACCTATCCGCTGGTCCGCCACCGCCGGCAGAACCTCAACATCGGGGTCGGGCTGGACTGGGTGGACCAGAAGGTCGAGTTCGGCGGCGGCGCGGCCGTGCTCACCGAAGACAAGCTGCGGGTGTTCTTCCTGCGGCTGGACGGCCACTACGCCCCGGCCACGCTGGCTTCCCATTCAGTCGCGATGACCGGTCTGGCCGAGTTGCGTCAGGGAAGCCGAGGCCTGGGCGCCAGCAAGTACGGCGACCTTTCGGCCTCCCGGTTCCTGGGCGACCCCTACGCCACGGTCTTCCGGGCCGAGGGCGAGATCGGCGGCCGCCTGGCCGGTCCGCTGATCGGCAAGCTGAACGTCGCCTGGCAGCACACGGACGACGCCCTGCTGTCCTACGAGGAGTACGGGGTCGGAAACCTGACCATCGGGCGCGGCTACGACCCGTCGGCGGCGTCGGGCGACCGGGCGATCTCGGGTTCGGTCGAGATCAGCACCACGCCGCTTGCCCTGCCGTTCCGTCTGAAGGGCGGGGGAAGGGCGGCCTGGCGGCCCTACGCCTTCTACGACGCCGCCCAGTTGACCAATCTGGGCCTCGGCGGCGGCAAGCTGGACCTGGCCTCGGCCGGTGTCGGCCTGCGCGCGCAGGTCACCTCGCGCGTGGCGCTGGACCTCGCCTGGGCCAAGCCCTTCGACAGCCCGTTCGGGGCTGGCGACGAACCGCCGTCGCGCGTCCTGATCTCGCTGTCCGCCGCCCTGTTCTAGACCATCGAAGCTTCCGGAGCGTCCGCCATGACCCCGTCGCCGATCCGTCCCGCCTTCTCCCGCACCGCCTTCCCCGCTCGCCGGGCAAAGCTGCTGGCCGCTTCGGCCCTCGTCGGCTCCCTGATGGGCGGCGCGGCGGCGTTGCTGGCTCAGCCGGCCTTGGCGGGAACCCTGCCGGGCGTTCCGAGCGCGGCCAACATCAGCGTTTCCAGCGGCGGGACGCAGCCGGTGATCACCGCGCCGGGCGCCACCGAACTCGACGTCGACCTGAACGCCTCGCGGACGGTGATCAACTGGGCCAGCCTGCACGCCAGCAGCGGCGACTCGATCACCTTTCACTTCGACGCCTCCAGCGACATCGTCCTGAACAAGACGACCAGTCAGATCCAGATCGACTCCGGCGCCACGATCTCCGGTCTGGTCGGCGCGGCGACGGGCGGGAACATCTGGTTCTATTCGCCCCAGGGCGTGATCGTCTCGCCCGGCGCGACGATGAGCGCCGGGGGCTTCGTGTTCAGCAAGGGCTCGGGCCTGGTCGACGCCAGCTTCGTCAATTCCGCCGCGCCGT
>JASGDR010000238.1:0-3838 GCA_047607095.1 Caulobacter sp. | reverse complement strand
GGTTGGAGACGTGGCTGCGCGCCTTGGCCAGGGCGGCCTCGTTGTGGTCGAGCAGAGCGTTGAGCTCGGCGACCACCGGCTCCAGCTCCTTGGGCTGCTTGCCCTCGATGCGCCGCTGCTCGCCGCCCCGCACCGCCGCCAGCGAGGCGCCAAGCCTGCGCAGCGGGCGCAGGCCCAGCTCCAGCTGACCGACCATCGCCGCCAGCAGGCCCACGCCCAGCACCGACAGCGACAGCAGCAGCGGCCTCAGGCCCTCGTCGCGCATCCGGTCGCGGATATAGCGCGGCGCGCCGGCGGTGATCACCACCGGGCCGCGGCTGGAATTCACCGTCAGGGTGCGGAAATAGAAGCTTTCGTTCCAGCCGCTGCGCGAGCGCCAGCGGCGCGACTCCTTCAGCGGCCCGGTCGGCGGCTTTTCCAGATGGGCGTCGCGCGGCGGATGTTCGCCCTGGAGCCGCTCTCCCTGGGAGCGCTCCTCCCGCGGCCGGTCGCGATCAGGCCTCGGCCCTTCGGCCTTCGGCCACGGCGAGGGCCCGCTGCTCTGGCGCGGATCCATGGTCGCCACGGTCTGCGAGCGCAGCGTCCCGGCCGGCCCCTTGACCACCCAAGCCCAGCCCGCCCCGCGCCGTACGAGCGGGCCGACCGACTGGATGCGCTCCTGGTCCAGCGAACCGTCGGGCTTCACCGCCCGGGCCAGCACCGAGATCTGCGACTCCAGGCTGGCGTCGACGCTGCGGCGGACGAACTGGTCCAGCGTCGGCTGGATGGTCAGCGCCGCCAGCACCACCGCCACGACGGTGAACAGCACGCCGCTGATCAGCAGCCGGGCGCGAATGGAAGTCAGGGCCGAGATCACGACGCCCCCCCTCCCGCCGTCAGGCGATAGCCGCGACCGCGCACGGTCTCGATCATCTCGTGGCCGATCTTGCGCCGCAGCCGGCCGACGATGACCTCCAGCGAGTTTGAGTCGCCGCCGGAGTCGCCTTCGTAGGCCTGCTCGAGGATGTCCATCCGCTCGACCACCACCTCCTTGCGCAGGATCAGGCACGACAGCACCCGCCACTCGAAGCTGGTCAGCTTCAGCGGCATGCCGTCGAACTCGAAACCGCCCAGCTGGGCGTCGTAGGTCAGCCGCCCGCAGGCGATCTTCGGGCCGTGGTGGCCGGCGGCCCGGCGCACCAGGGCGCGCAGCCGCATGACCAGCTCCTCCACGCGGAACGGCTTGGTCAGGTAGTCGTCGGCGCCGGCCTTGAAGCCCTCGACCTTCTCGGTCCAGCCGTAGCGGGCGGTGAGGATCAGCACCGGCAACGGCCGGTTCTGCTCGCGCCAGCCGCGCAGCACCGTCAGGCCGTCCATCTGCGGCAGGCCGAGATCAAGCACGGCGGCGGCGTAGGTTTCGGTCGCGCCCAGATGCGCGCCGGTCTCGCCGTCGGCCGCGATATCGACCGCGAACTGCTCTTCGCGCAGGGCCTGGGCGATGCTTTCGGCCAGCGGCGCGTCGTCTTCGACCAACAGGATGCGCATCCCCCATCCTTAGCCGATGAACCCAAACCGAACCTGAACCAGTTCGTTCAGGCTGTGTCTGGGTTGAGTGCGTTACAGAGGCTTCAATCGAGGGATTCGGCCTAGCCGTGGGGATATAGGAAATGACGAGGAAGATGGCCCTGCTGGGCCTTCTGGGCTGCATCACGCCGTCGATGCTGCACGCGCAGGAAGCCGCCAAGGCCAACGCCCAGACCAGCCAGACCACCGCTCAGGCCACTCAGGTCGAAGCCGAGGACGTCGAGGTCGAAGGCATCGTGGTCACCGGCCAGCGCCAGTACGGCGCGGTGCTGGGCGACATCCAACCGGAAGAGACCTTCACCGCCGCCGACGTCCGCTCCCTCGGCGTCAGCTCGGTCACCGAACTGCTGTCGGAACTGTCGGCCCAGACCACCAGCGCCAGCGGCGGTTCGCCCGTCGTACTGCTGAACGGCCGCCGCATCTCCGGCATGGGCGAAATCCGCGACATTCCCACCGAGGCCATCCAGCGCGTCGAGATCCTGCCCGAGGAAGTGGCCCTGAAGTACGGCTATTCGGCCGACCAGAAGGTGGTCAACGTCGTGCTGCGCCAGCGCTTCCGCGCCCGCACCGGCGAGATCAGCCTCGCGGCTCCCACCGACGGCGGCCAGACCACCGAGCAGTTCGACTCCAGCACCCTGCGCCTCAACCGCCAGGGCCGCCTGAACACCGCCTTCAAGTACGCCCACAGCGACAAGCTGCTGCAGAGCGACCGCGACCTCGAGCCCCTGCCCACCGAAGCCCAGTACGGCGACGCCACGGACTACCGCACGCTCAAGCCGCGCACCGACAGCCTGTCGTACAACGCCGTCTACAATCGCGTCCTCGAAAACGGCGTTTCGGCCACGGTCAACGGCAGCCTGTCCTACGACCAGAGCCAATCGCTGCAGGGCCTGTCGAAGGCGCGCCTGACCATCCCGACGACCAGCCCGTTCTACGTCGGCGACACGAGCATCTCGCGCTACCTGACCAATCTCGGCGCCATGGAGCAGTGGAGCCGGTCGTGGAACGCCCACGGCGGCTTCACCCTGGACGGCTCCGTGAAGTCGTGGCGCTGGAACCTGACCGGCAACTACGACCACGACGAAAGCCGCACCTCGACCGACCGCGACGTCGACCTTACGGCCCTCCAGACGCGGCTGACCGATCTGGATCCGACCTTCGATCCCTATGCGGCGTTCCTGCCGACCGGCGGCTTCCAGCGCAACACGGCCCACTCGATCAACGACACCATCAACAGCCAGCTGGTGCTGAACGGCGCCCTGACCCGCCTGCCGGCCGGCGATATCTCGACCACCGTCAAGATCGGGGCCGAAGGCGCCTGGGTGGACTCCTGGTCGCGCCGTCTGGGCGAGACGACGCCGGCCGACCTGTCGCGCGGCACGGCCAACGCCCAGGTCAGCTTCGACCTGCCCATCACCAGCCGCAAGAACAACTTCATGGCCAAGGCCGGCGACCTGTCGGCCAACCTGAACCTGGCCGTGAACCAGCTGTCGGACTTCGGAACCCTGACCACCGTCGGCGGCGGTCTGAACTGGTCTCCGATCAAGCCGGTCAGCTTCATCGTCTCGGGGACCCGCCAGGAGAACGCCCCCAGCATGTCGCAGCTGGGCGGGGCCCTGGTGACGACCACGGGCGTGCAGGTGTTCGACTACGTCAACGGCGAGAGCGTCGAGATCACCCGCCTCAGCGGCGGCAATCCCGACCTGAAGTCCGAGCAGCGCAACGTCTTCAAGTTCGGCGTCACCGTGAAGCCGCCGCAGATCGACGGCCTGTCGGTCAACGCCAACTATACCCGCACCCGCATCGACAACCCGATCTCGTCGTTCCCCAGCGCCACGGCGGCGACCGAGGCGGCCTTCTCCGACCGCTTCTTCCGCGACGACGACGGCACGCTGATCCGCATCGACGCCCGGCCGGTGAACTACGCCAAGCGCGAGAGCGAGCAGATCCGCTGGGGCTTCAACTTCTCGCGCCAGATCGGCAAGACCCCGCCGCGCCCGACCCCGACGCCGGAAGAGATGCAGCGCTGGCGCGAACGCCAGGGCCAGGACGGACAGGGACGCCAGGGGGCTCAGGGCCAGACCGCCCAGAGCGCTCAGACAGCTCAGACCGCTCAGACCGCCGACGGCTCGCAGCAGCCTCCCGGCATGGACCTGCTGCAGGGCCTTCAGCGCCAGGGCGGCGGCGAGCAGCGCGGCGACAACGCCCAGACCTCGACCGACCCGTCGCGTCAAGCCGGCGGCGACCAGCAGACTTCCGGCGGCGGCGAGCGGGG
>JASGDR010000237.1:0-11760 GCA_047607095.1 Caulobacter sp. | reverse complement strand
TTCGGGTTGTCCAGCCCCGTGCTCAGCAGCACCGGCTGGCGCTCGGCCAGGGGCTCCTCGGCCAGGCCGTGCGGCAGGAAGCTGTCGTCGCGAAAGGTCCAGAGGTGGGCGTCCAGGGCGTTGAGGCGCATCGGATCCCCGCCCCGGACCAGAGCCTTCCAGCCGCGCCCCAGGGTCTTTTCCAGCAGTTCGGGCAGCACCTGTTCGGCGCTGCTCCGCTCCAGATGGTAGAACCAGATCTCGCAGGGCTCGGCTGCCACGCTCACGATCAGCCTTCGTAGGCGTCGGCGACGAGGCGGTTGAGCAGGCGCACGCCGAAGCCGGCCGCGCCGTCCGGCACGGTCGGGTCGGACGAGCCCTTGCGCCAGGCGGTCGAGGCGATGTCGAGGTGAGCCCACGGCACGCCGGCCACGAAGCGCTGCAGGAACAGGCCCGCGGTGATCGAGCCGGCCGGACGGCCGCCGATGTTCTTCATGTCGGCGATCGGGCTTTCGATCTGCTTCTCGTAGGCCTTGGGCAGCGGCAGGCGCCACAGCGGCTCGCGCTCGGCCTCGCCGGCGGCCAGCAGCTTTTCCGACAGGCCGTCGTTGTTGCTGAACAGGCCCGCATAGTCGTTGCCCAGCGAGATGATGATCGCGCCGGTCAGGGTGGCCAGATCGATCATGAACTTCGGCTTGAAGCGGTCCTGCGTGTACCAGAGGGCGTCGGCCAGCACGAGGCGGCCTTCGGCGTCGGTGTTGATGACCTCGATGGTCTGGCCCGACATCGAGGTGACCACGTCGCCGGGACGCTGGGCGTTACCGTCGGGCATGTTCTCCACCAGACCCAGCACGCCGACGGCGTTGACCTTGGCCTTGCGGCCGGCCAGGGCGTGCATGACGCCGGCCACGGCGGCCGCGCCGCCCATGTCCCACTTCATGTCTTCCATGCCCTCGGCGGGCTTGATCGAGATGCCGCCGGTGTCGAAGCAGACGCCCTTGCCGACGAAGGCGATCGGCTGGGCCGACTTGTCGGCCGCGCCGTTCCACCTGGCGACGACCAGCTGGCTCTGGCGGACGCTGCCCTGGCCGACGCCGAGCAGGCTGCCCATGCCGAGCGCGGCCATCTCGGCTTCACCGAGGATCTCGACCTCCAGGCCCAGGCGCTCGAGGCCCTTCACGCGGGCGGCGAACTCTTCCGGGTGCAGGATGTTGGCCGGCTCGGAGACGAGGTCGCGGCTGAACAGGATGGCGTCGGCCAGCGGCTCCAGCGCGGCGAAGGCCTTCTGGGCCTTGGCCGGATCGGCGGCGGCGACCTTGACGGTGGCGACCGACGGCTTCTTCTCGGCCTTCTCGGTGGTGCGGTAGCGGTCGAAGCGGTAGGCGGCCAGCTTGACGCCGAAGGCGACGCGGGCGGCGGTCTCGGCGTCGCCGCCGAGCTTGAGCAGCAGTTCGGTGACGCCCGAGGTCTTGACGGCGTTGTAGGCGTGCGCGGCGGCGATCTCGACCGTTTCCGGCTCGACCACGCCCGAACCGTCGACGCCGATCACCACCACGCGGGCGGCGTCGAGGCCGGCCGGGGCGACGATGTCGAGCACCTGGCCCTTGGCGCCGATGAAGCGGCCGCCGGCCGCGGCGCGGGCGATCGCGCCGCCGGCGGCTTCGTTGACGGCCTTGGCCTCGGGCGAGAGGGCTGCGGCCTCGTAGGCGAGGACCGCGAGGGCCGCATTGGCGCCGGCCTGGCTGTCGGCGGGGACGAACTCGATACGCATGGAGCGCTCCTGGGAAGCGGAAAGCCCGGTCGCGGCGCGGCCTCAAGAAGGCCGCGATCCGACGCGACAGGACGTGAACGCCCGGCATAGTCCATGCCGATCCTTGGGAAAAGACCGTCGCCGTTCACAGCCCCGTCACGCCGTCCCACATCATGTCTTCGGTTGTGCCAAGCCGAGCCAGCCGTGTAGAACACGCCAACGCCGGGGTTCGCCGCGCGAATCCGTGAAGCCCCCGAAACCACCCCCCGCATGCGCCTGATCGAACGCTATCTTTTCCGACAGCTGGTCGGGCCCACGCTCCTGGCCACCGCGGCCCTGGCGGCGCTGGCCCTGCTGGCGCGGAGCCTTTCGGAGTTCGACATCCTGGTCGAGCAGCGCCAGACCGCGCTGATCTTCGCCAAGATGATCCTGCTGGCCCTGCCCCAGCTGCTCAACATCATCATGCCGATCGCGCTGTTCGTGGCCGCGCTGGTGGCCCTGAACCGTCTGCATACCGAACAGGAAATCGTCGTCTGCTTCGCCGGCGGCATGAGCCGCTGGCGGGTGATCTCGCCGGCCATGCGGCTGGCGGTGTTCGCGACCCTGGTGTCGCTGGCGCTGGGACTTTGGGCCCAGCCATGGTCGGCGCGGCTGATCCGCGAGACGGCCTTCGACATGAAGACCGACCTGGCCTCGACCCTGGTGCGGCCCGGCGAGTTCACCGAGCCCGGCCCCGGCCTGACCGTCTACGCCCAGTCGATCGACCGCGACAACCTGATCAAGAACCTGTTCATCCACCAGGAAAAGCCCAACGGCGGCTCGGTCACCTACACGGCCCGCGAAGGCGTGATCGCCAAGCGCAACGACCTGCCGGTGCTGATCATGCGCAAGGGCTCCAACCAGGAGTTCTCGAGCAGCGGGGTGCTGAACTACCTGTCGTTCGAGGAATACGTGTTCGACCTGTCGAGCCTGTTCCAGAGCGACGAGCTGCTGCACTACAAGATCGCCGATCGCTATCCGCACGAGCTGTTCTTCCCGGACATGACCCAGGAATGGGAGCAGCATAACCGGGTGAAGCTGATCGCCGAGGGCCATTCGCGCCTGTCGAGCCCGCTCTACAACCTCGCCATGATGGCCATGGCCCTGGCGGCCGTGATCGGCGGCTCGTTCAGCCGCATGGGCTACGGCAAGCGGATCGCCGCCGTCGGCGCGGCCGCCGCAGTGGTGCGCATCCTAGGCTTCGGCGTGCAGGCGGCCTGCGACGACTCGGTGTGGCTGAACATCCTGCAGTACGCCGTGCCGATCGCCGCCACCTGGTGGGGCCTGGCCCAGATCTTCCGCCAGAAGGTCATGCGCTACGTGCCCATCGGCACGCATCGCGACGACCTCCAGCCGCTGGGAGCCGCCTCGTGATCGGCATCGGCATGCTCGAGCGCTACGTGCTGCGCAAGACGCTCGCCTCGCTGGGCGCGGCCCTGGCCGTGCTGGGCGCGCTGGTGATGCTGATCGCCTTCGTCGACATCAGCAAGAACGTCGGCACCCGCTCGGAAGACGCCGGCTTCGCGCAACTGCTGTACCTGACCATCCTGCAGGCCCCCGCCACCCTGCTGACCCTGACGCCGTTCATCTTCCTGTTCGGCACGCTGGGCGCGTTCGTCGGCCTGAACCGCCGCAGCGAGCTGATCGCCATGCGCGCGGCGGGCGTCTCGGCCTGGCGGTTCATCCTGCCGGCCGCCTTCGCGGCCTTTGCGATGGGCGTGGTGACCGTCACCCTGCTGAACCCGCTGACCGCGGCGATGAGCGCGCGGTTCGAGACCGAGCGCGACGCCCTGCTGGCCGGCTATCTGAAGACCGCCCCCAAGGGCGCGTGGCTGCGCCAGGGCGACGACAAGCGCCAGGTCGTGATCCGCGCCCGCATGCGCGACACGGTCGACGGCGCGGTGCGCCTGCGCGGGGTGTCGTTCTTCGTCTACGACGTGCAGCCGGACGGCAGCCTGGTGTTCTCGCGCCGCTACGAGGCGGCCGAGGCCCGGCTGGAGCCCCGCTTCTGGCGCCTGACCGGCGTCAGCGAGGCCACGCCCGGCGGCAGCGCCCTGCGCTCGGAAAGCGCCTCCGTGCCGTCGGACCTGGACGAGCGCACGGCCACCGACCGCTTCAAGAACCCGCAGGCCGTGGCCTTCTGGCGCCTGCCCGAGACCATCGCCCGCACCGAGGCCGCCGGCTTCTCGGCCACGCCGTTCAAGCTGCGCCTGCAGCAGATCCTGGCCACACCCCTGCTGTTCGCGGCGATGTCGGTGCTGGCGGCGGCGTTCTCGCTGCGCCTGATGCGCCTGGGCGGCCTCGCCGCCCTCGCCGGCTCTGGCGTCGCGCTCGGTTTCGGCTTCTTCTTCTTCAACGAACTGTGCGGCGCGCTGGGCAAGGCCGACCTGCTGGGACCGATCCTGGCGGCCTGGACCCCTCCGGCGGCGGCGCTTTTGGCGGGGCTGACCCTGCTTTGCTATACCGAGGATGGTTGAGTCTGTGACGCCGGCATCGAGGCCCCTGATGATCGATCTAAGCCCAGCGCCGGGCGCGGCGGTTCGCAAGCTGCTGATGGCGGGCGTCGCGTGGCTGGCGTTCGCCGCCGCGGCCAGCGTCGCGCACGCCGCCCAGCCGTCCCTGGCCAGCGTTCCCGAAGTCCCGGCCAAGCCGGCGGCGGCCGACGACGGCCTGGGCGACGACGGCTACTATCTCGAATCCGACCTGCTGATCCGCGACGACGTGGCCCAGACCATGACCGCACAGGGGTCGGTCGAGGTGCGCTACCAGGGCCGCGTGCTGCGCGCCCAGGAAGTGATCTACGACACCAAGACCGGCGTGGTCACCGCGCACGGCAAGGTGCAGCTGATCAACGCCGACGGCACGGCCCAGTTCGCCGACGACCTGACGCTGGACAAGGACATGCGCGCCGGCTTCGCGCGCAACTTCTCCACGCGCCTGGACAAGAACGTGAAGATCGCCGCGGCCACCGCCATCCGCCGCAACGAGCAGGTCACCGAGCTCAACCAGGCGATCTACACCCCCTGCGACGTCTGCGCCGAGAAGCCGACCCCGACCTGGTCGATCGAGGCCGACAAGGTCGTGCAGGATAAGAGCAAGAAGATCGTCTACTACCACGGGGCGCGCATCCGCCTGTGGGGCGCGCCGCTGGTCTACCTGCCGCTGTTCTGGCATCCGGACCCGCAGGCCAAGCAGAGCTCCGGCTTCCTGACGCCCAAGGTCGGCCTGTCGAAGAAGCGCGGCCTGTCGTACCAGCAGCCCTATCTGCAGGTCATCTCGCCGTCTTCGGATGTCGTGATAAGTCCTCAAATCAACACGAAAATTAACCCGTTCCTCAACGTCAATTACCGCAAGCGCTTCTACTCGGGCATGCTCGAGGCGCGCATGGGCGGGACGTACGAGAAGGAGTTCGACAACCGGGGCAACCGCTTCGGCGAGGCGACCACCCGCAGCTACATCCTGGCCAAGGGCGCGTTCGACATCGACGAAAATTGGAAGTGGGGCTTCAGCGCCGAGCGCGCCTCCGACGCCCTGCTGTTCGACAAGTACGACATCAACGACGTCTACGAGCAGCGCGGCCTGTTCACGAGCGAGGATCACCGCCTGACCTCGCAGATCTACGCCTCGCGGCAGGATCAGCGGTCGTGGTTCTCGGTCTCGGCCGTCTCGGTGCAGGGCCTGCGGGTCGTGAGCACCGACTCCACGACGGGCCTGGGCAACAAGTTCGAGAACAGCGGCGCCTTCCCGTTCATCGGCCCGCTGGTTGAAGGCCGCTGGGAGCCCGAATCGCCGGTGCTGTTCGGCCGCCTGCGCCTGCAGGGCTCGGGCGTGCTGCTGAACCGCTCGGAATCGATGTTCGGCGAGACGCCCTACTCGACCTCGACCTCGTCCTACTACCTGACCAACAGCGGCGAATACAAAGGCCAGAACGGCGTCGACAGCGCCCGCGGCAGCTTCCAGGCCGACTGGCAGGCCAGCGCCGTGGTCGGCCCCGGCCTGCGGGTCCAGCCCTTCGCCCAGGCCCGCGCCGACGCCTACAAGATCAAGGGCATCTATCTTTCGACCGCGGCCCTGGCGGCCGGCGACGACGCCGAGGTCAACTATTCGCGCACCATGGGCGTGGCCGGCGTCAACCTGACCCTGCCGCTCTACAAGGGCCTGAAGAACGGCGGCAGCGTGATCCTGGAGCCGATCGTGCAGCTGGCCACCGGCTCGGACAGCTCGCGCGTGCCGGTGATCGTGGCCCGCGACGGCACGACCACCTACCTCTACAACGAGGACAGCTCGGCCTTCGAGTTCGACGAGACCAACCTCTTCCGCACCAACAAGTCGCCAGGCTTCGACCTCTACGAGGGCGGCACGCGGGCCAATGTGGGCGGCCGGGCGACCTTCACCACGGCCGACGGCCGCGGCGGCAGCATCCTGGTCGGTCGCAGCTTCCGCACGGAATACGACCCGCTGCTGCCCGAACGGACGGGCCTGCAGGAGAAGTCGTCCGACTGGATCGTGGCGGCCACCGTGACCCCGGTTCCGGGCGTCAACGCCTATGTGCGCA
This sequence comes from Caulobacter sp., assembly GCA_047607095.1. Lineage (GTDB taxonomy): Bacteria > Pseudomonadota > Alphaproteobacteria > Caulobacterales > Caulobacteraceae > Caulobacter. The sequence continues at coordinate 5,437 of JASGDR010000237.1, read as the reverse complement.
CGCGCCTCGACTCCGACACCACCGAGATCAACCGCATCGAGACCGGCATGGACGCGGCCACCGCGCGCCTGCAGGGCTCGTTCCGCTACCTGAAGGACAACGTCGACTCCAACGGCGAGCGGCAGGAAAACTTCGAAACCCGCGGCCAGCTGAAGCTGAGCAAGAAGTGGGCGCTGACGGCCTTCGGCCAGCTGGACCTGGTGGCCGAAACCTGGCGTCGCCGCGACCTCGGCGTGGCCTACACGGACGATTGCATCCGCATCGACATCATCTACCAACACGAAGACCGCTATAGCTCGACCGTGACCGGTCTGAAGCTTCAGCCCGACGAGTCGATCGTGGTGCGCCTAACCCTCGCCACATTGGGTGATACAGGGTACAGCGACTGAGAAATCCATCGCGCCGGGGGGCGTGCGGGGGTCCGCACGCGTCCTTGCGGCGTATCGAGGCGTGACCGCCGACAGGCAACTGGAAGGTCATCGCGTCTCGGCGGTTTGAAATCGAGGCCGGCCGGCGACGGGCGGGCTCCAGAGGAACGACACTATCCATGCGGCCTGCGCGTAGCGTGACGACTTTTGCGGCCGGCGCCGCGTCCATCCTCGCCCTGACCGTGGCGGCCATGCCGGCCCACGCCCGTCAGGACGCGCCGACCATCGACGCCCCCGCGGCGGCCCAGCCGCGCGCCAATCCGCTGTCGGAAAGCGTCGCGGCCGTGGTCAACGACGACATCATCTCGTCCTACGACCTGATGCAGCGCATGCGCCTGCTGATGATCACCTCGGGCATGCAGCCAACCCAGGAAAACCTGCCCCAGCTGGAGCAGGAAGCCCTGCGCTCGCTGATCGACGAGCACGTGCAGATGCAGGAGCTGCGCCGGGTCGAGAAGGAACAGAAGATCACGATCATCTCGACCGACAAGGAAGTCGACGAGGAGATCGCGGGCATCGCCCAGGGCAACAAGATGACCGCCCAGCAGCTGCTCGACCAGCTGGCCGCCCAGGGCGTCAGCGCCGACACCTGGCGCGCCCAGATCCGCGCGGAATCGAGCTGGCAGAACTGGATCAGCGGCCGCTACGGCTCGCGCCTGCGCATCGGCGAAGACCAGATCAAGGCCTTCCAGCGCCGCCTCGCCGAATCGGCCAGCAAGCCGCAGTACCAGGTCAGCGAAGTGTTCATCGACGCCACCCGCGTCGGCGGCCCGGACGTGGCCCTGAACGGCGCCCGCCAGCTGGTGGCCCAGATCCAGCAGGGCGCGCCCTTCCCGGCCGTCGCCCGGCAGTTCTCGGCCGCCGCGACCGCGGCCAACGGCGGCGACGCCGGCTGGGTCAGCCCCGGCGAGATGCCGGCCGAGGTCGACGCGGCCCTGGAACAGCTGCGCCCCGGCCAGCTGTCGGCCCCGATCTCGGTCAAGGACGGCGTCTACATCGTCTATCTGCGCGACAAGCGCTCGGGCGCCAAGGCGACCCTGGTCGACCTGAAGCAGGTGGCCGTGGCCCTGGCCAAGGACGCCCCGGAAGCCGACGTGCAGTCGGCGACGGCCCTGCTGGCCGGCCTGAAGCCCAAGCTGACCAGCTGCCAGACCCTGGAGGCCGAGGCCGCCAAGGTGGACGGCGTCGTGGCCGGCGACCTCGGCGAAGCCGAGATCGGCGATCTGGCCCCGGCCTTCCAGGAAGCCGCCAACGGCCTCAACGTCGGCCAGGTGTCGGATCCGATCCGCACCGACGCCGGCCTGCACCTGATCGCCGTCTGCGGCAAGCGCCAGTCGGGCGGCAATGCGCCCAACCACGACCAGATCGAAAATCGTCTGCGTGGTCAGCAACTTGCGCTGATCTCCAAACGTTACCTGCGAGACCTGCGCAACTCCGCCACCATCGAGACCCGGTGAAGACAGACATCCTGGCCCTGAGCGTCGGCGATCCCGCCGGCGTCGGGCCCGAGATCATCGCCAAGGCCTGGGCGGCCCTCCGGGAGACCGGACCCGCGTTCATGGCCGTCGGCGATCTGCAGAGCCTGGCCGCGGCCGGCGGCGGGGTGAAGGTTCGCCCCGTGACCGGTCCGGTCGAGGCCTCCCAGGTGTTCTCCGAGGCCCTGCCGGTGCTGGACACGCCCCTGCAGGCGCCGGTGGTGGCCGGCAAGCCGTCCAGCGCCCACGCCGCCCAGATCATCCGCTGCATCGAGACCGGCGCGGGCCTGGCCCTGTCGGGCGCGGTGGCGGGCCTGGTGACGGCCCCGATCGCCAAGGCCCCGCTGTACGAGGCCGGCTTCAGGTTTCCCGGCCATACCGAATTCCTCGCCGAGCTGACCGCGCCCGCGCCTTACGACGGCGCCCGGGGCCCGGTGATGATGCTGACCGCCGCCGACCTGCGCGCGACCCTGGTGACGATCCACCAGTCGGTGGGCTCGGTGCCGGCGGCCCTGAGCGTCGAGCGCATCGTCGAGGCGGGCCTGGTCACCGCCCAGGCCCTGAAGACCGATTTCGGGATCGCCGCGCCGCGCCTGGCCGTGGCCGCCCTCAACCCGCACGCCGGCGAAGGCGGCGCCCTGGGGCGCGAGGAGATCGACACGATCATCCCGGCGGTGGAGGCCCTGCGCGCGCGCGGCGTCGACGCCCGCGGCCCCGCGCCCGCCGACAGCCTGTTCCACCCCGACGCCCGGGCGACCTATGACGGGGTGCTGTGCATGTACCACGATCAGGCCCTGATCCCGGTGAAGATGCTCGACTTCTGGGGCGGGGTGAACGTGACCCTGGGCCTGCCGATCGTGCGCACCTCGCCCGACCACGGCACCGGCTTCGACATCGCCGGACGCGGGATCGCCCGCCCCGACAGCCTGATCGCCGCCATCCATCTGGCCGCGCAGATCGCGGCCCGGCGCGGCGCCGCCTAGGCTTTCTCGCCAATACGAATTAGAGGGAGGCGATGACCGCCCCTTCCCTCGCCGACCTGCCGCCGCTGCGTGACGCGCTCGAGCGCCACGGCCTGCTGGCCCGCAAGAGCTTCGGCCAGCACTTCCTGCTCGACCTCAACATCACCCGCAAGATCGCGCGCCTGGCCGAGGTTGGAGAAGGCGACACGGTGATCGAGGTGGGTCCCGGCCCCGGCGGCCTGACCCGGGCCCTTCTGGAGACCGGCGCCAGGGTGATCGCGGTCGAGAAGGACAGCCGGTTCATGCCGCTGCTGGGCGAGCTTTCCGAAGCCGCCGAGGGCCGCCTGACCCTGGTCGAGGGCGACGCCCTGCGGGCCGACATGGCGACCCTGGCCGGCGGCCCGGCGCACATGGTCTCCAACCTGCCCTACAACGTCGGCACCCAGCTGCTGATCGACTGGCTGACCGGGCCGTTCCGGCCGCTGTCGATGACCCTGATGTTCCAGAAGGAGGTCGCCGACCGCATCGCCGCCCATGACGGCGACGACGCCTACGGGCGCCTGGCGGTGCTGTCGCAGACGGTCTGCACGGCCAAGGTGGTGATGGACCTGCCCGCCCGCGCCTTCACGCCTCCTCCGAAGGTGGCCTCGGCCGTGGCGCGGCTGGTTCCGCTGGCGCCCGCGCCGGACAAGGCGATGGTCTCGGCGCTGGAGCGGGTGACCGCGGCCGCCTTCGGCCAGCGGCGCAAGATGCTGCGCTCCAGCCTCAAGCCGCTGGGCGGCGGGGCCCTGTGCGAGGCGGCGGGCGTGGATCCCGACGCCCGGGCCGAGACGATCCCCGTCGACGGCTTCCAGGACCTGGCGCGCGCGCTGATCGCCGCCGGTTGAAGCGTCGGCGCTTGCCAACCGGCGCGGGCGGGGGAATCATTTCCCCATGCAGCCCGCGCCCGAGCAGCAGCACCTCGTTCTGGTCGTCGACGACGACCCGTTGGTGACGGAATTCGTCCGGTTCCGGCTGGAGATCGACGGGTTCGCCGTCGACGTGGCGCACAACGCCGAGGACGCCCTGGCCGCGGCCGTTCGCCGTCCGCCGCACCTCTTCCTGCTCGACGTCGGCATGCCCGAAATCAACGGCCTGACCCTGCTGCGCCGCCTGCGGGTGGAAAAGCGGCTGAAGGACGTGCCGGCGATCATGATCACCGCCTCGGCCGCCGGGGCGAACGTCAAGGCGGCCATGGAGGCCGGCGCCGTCGGCTACGTGCTCAAGCCGTTTTCCGCCGACGACCTGTTGCAAAGGGTGCGGGCGGCGACCAAGAACCAGTCCCGCGTCTGGTTGTGACGCGCGCGCGTACGGAGCCCCGAATGACCGACCGCCCCCTGGCCCTGGTGATCGACGACGATCCGCTGATGCTGGAGTTCGTGTCGGGCGCGCTGCACGAAGGCGGCTTCGACACCCAGACGGCCGAGAGCGCCCAGAGCCTGCTGAGCGACGTGCACGAGCGCAAGCCGGCCATCGTCTTCCTGGACGTGCGCATGCCCGGCGAAACGGGAATCGAGGTGCTGCGCCGCCTGCGGGTCAGCGACTGGGGCCGCGAGGTGCCGGTGGTGATCATGACCGGCGAGCGACGGCTGGACCGCGTGGTCGAGGCGATGAGCGCCGGCGCCACCACCTATATGATGAAACCCTTCACCCCGACCCAGCTGGTGCTGCGGGCCCGCGAGCTGACCCAGCCGCGCGAAAGCGGCAGCTTCCACTACTGAAGGCCGTGCGTGGCCCTCGTCCTTCGACAAGCTCAGGATGAGGACCAGATGGCAGGCCGCGCGTTGGAAACCTCACCCCGAGCTTGTCGAAGCATGCCCTTGGGCGGGCCGCGAGGCGCGGCCCGAGGGAACGAGGTTTCTCCTCCCGGCCTTCAGATGTCTTCCGCCAGCAGGTCGCCGACCAGGTCGCCGATCCAGGGGTTGCGGACGCGCTTGTGGCGTTCGGCGTGGTAGATGTGGGCCAGGTCGGCATAGGCCTTGTCGAAGTCGTCGTTGAGCACGACGTAGTCGAACTGCTCCCAGGCGGCGACCTCGTCCTTGGCGCGCGACAGGCGACGGGCGATGACTTCCTCGCTGTCCTGGCTGCGGGCGTGCAGGCGACGGCTCATCTCGGCCAGGGACGGCGGCAGGATGTAGACCAGCACGCTGTCGGGACCGGCCTGCTTGTGCACCTTCATGGCGCCCTGGAAATCGATGTCGAACAGCACGCTCTCGCCGCGCTCCAGCGCCTCCATGATCGGGGCCTTGGGGCTGCCGTAGTAGTTGCCGTAGACCTCGGCCCATTCGAGGAAGGCGTCCTGTTCGATCATCTCCTTGAACTGGTCCTTGGAGACGAAATGGTAGTCGCGGCCGTCGTGCTCGCCGGGACGCGGCTCGCGCGTGGTCGCGCTGATCGACAGGTGCAGGTCGCCATGGTCGGCCACCAGGCGGCGGGTCAGCGAGGTCTTGCCCACGCCCGAGGGCGCCACGACCATCAGCAGGAGGCCGCGGTGCTGGCGCCCGCTCTTCTCGGCCGGGTTATTCGACATTCT
>JASGDR010000236.1:0-8204 GCA_047607095.1 Caulobacter sp. | reverse complement strand
GTCGTGCTCTGGCCGGCCTTGAGGTCGGCCAGCACCACCCGACCGCCATTGGCCAGCACCACGTCGGAGCCGACTACGGTCTCCACCGTGTAGTCGGCGCCCTTGACCAGCACGTCGGGCTTGATGGCCTTGATCAGCTCCAGCGGGGTGTCCTCGTCGAACAGGGTGACCAGGTCGACGGCCGACAGCGAGGCCAGCACGGCGGCGCGGGCGTCTTCCTTCTGCACCGGGCGGGTCGGGCCCTTCAGACGCTGGACCGAGGCGTCGGTGTTGAGGCCCAGCACCAGCCGGTCGCAGGCGGCCTTGGCTTGAGCCAGCAGCGAGACGTGGCCGGGGTGCAGCAAATCAAAGCAGCCGTTGGTGAAGCCCACCTTCAGGCCGCGCGCGCGCCAGCCGGCGACGATCTCCATTACGCGCGCCCGGGCGGCGATCTTCTCCTGGCCGGGATCGCCGTGGGCGCCGGCCAGCACGGCCTTCAGCTCGCCGGCGGTGACGACGTCGGTGCCCAGCTTGGCCACCACCAGGCCGGCGGCGGCGTTGGCCAGGCGGGCGGCGTCGGCGAGATCCGCGCCCGCCGCCAGCGACAGGGCCAGGGTCGCGGCCACGGTGTCGCCCGCGCCCGAGACGTCGAACACTTCGAGGGCGCTGGCCGGCAGGTGCACGGGCGCGGCGCCGCGGGCCGACAGGGTCATGCCGGCCGCGCCGCGGGTGACCAGGGCGGCGGTCAGGTTGGGGGCGGCGGCCAGGATCGCCTCGCCGGCGGCCTCGGCGGCTTCGTCGTCCTTGCCGGTGACGCCCGTGGCCTCGGCGGCCTCGCGGCGGTTGGGCTTGATCACCGTCGCGCCGTCGTAGCGCGACAGATCACGGCTCTTGGGGTCGACGATGACCGGCTTGCCGGCGGCGCGGGCGGCGGCGATGGCGGCGGCCAGGACCTCCGGCGTCAGCACGCCCTTGGCGTAGTCCGACAGCACCACGACGTCGGCGGTGGTCAGGGCCTTTTCGAAGGCGGCCAGCACCAGGGCCTGGTCGGCCGGATGGCGGTCCTCGCGGTCGGCGCGCAGCATCTGGTGCGAGGCGGCGACATAGCGGGTCTTCTCGGTGGTGCGGCGGCCGGGATCGACGGCCAGGGCGCTTTCCAGGCCCGGCTCGCGCTCGACCAGCGCCCGGACGGCCTTGCCGGCGTCGTCGTCGCCGACCAGGCCCGCCAGCACCGCCTTGCCGCCCAGGGCCGCGACGTTGCGGGCCACGTTGCCGGCCCCGCCCAGCATGGTCGTCTCGCGCTCGACGGCGATCACCGCCACCGGAGCCTCGGGCGAGATGCGGTCGACCGCGCCGTAGACGAACCGGTCGAGCATGACGTCGCCCAGCACCAGCACGGTCTTGCCGGAGAAGGCGTCGGGCAGGCGGGCCAGGGTGTCGTCCATGGAAGAGGGCTCGTCGGTAGGGAGAAGGCCGCTAATTGGGCGCATCGGGCGGTCAGGGCAAGAGGCTGGAGATCCTCCCCCTCCGGGGGAGGTGGCCCGAAGGGCCGGCGGGGGGGAGGTTTTCAGCTTTCGAAGAGGTGGGTGATCTCGCGCCACACCCCCCTCCGTCGGCTTCGCCGACACCGCCTCCAGAGAGGGAGGATCTAGCGGCGCGGATCGGGATGCAGCAGCACGTCGGCGCTGGGGAAGGCGGCCTTCACGCGCTCCTCGGCGGCGGTCATCACCGCGTGGGCCTCGGCCAGGCTCTGGTCGGCGGCCAGGTCCATGTGCCCCTGCACGTGGATGTGCGGGCCGGCGGCGCGGGTGCGCAGCTGATGCACGCCGCCGATGCGCGGGTCGTCGACCAGCAGGGCCAGGATCGCTTCGCGGTCCGGGGCCGGCAGCTCGTGGTCCATCAGTTGGTCGGCGGCCTGGCGGAACACGCCCACCGCGCCCCACAGCAGCCAGAGGGCGACGGCTAGGCCGGCAGCGGCGTCAACCCAGGTCCAGCCCAGCAGGGCGACGGCGGCCAGGCCCGCCAGGGTCACCGCGTTGGAGGCGAGATCCGCGGCGTAATGGGCGTGGTCGCCGGCCACGGCCACCGAACGGGTCTTGGCCATCACCGCCGCCTGGGCGCGGATCAGGGCCAGGGTCAGGGCGATCGAGACGATCATCACCGCCACGCCCCAGACGCTGTGCTCGACGGCCCGGGGATGCATCAGGCCATCGATCGCCTCGCGCCCGATCAGGGCCGCCGAGGCGAACACGAGACCGCCCTGGATCAGGCTGGAGAAGGCCTCGGCCTTGCCGTGGCCGAAGCGGTGCTCGGCGTCGGGCGGCTCGGCCGCGTAGCGCACGGCGAAGAAGGTGATCAGCGAGGCGACGAGATCCAGCCCCGAGTCCGCCAGCGAGGCCAGCATGGCCAGCGAGCCGCCGGCCAGCCAGGCGCCGCCCTTGATGACGATCAGGATCGCGGCCGTGCCCACCGACAGGGCGGTCACTCTTCGAGTGAGGGCGGCGAGCTCGGCGGGAGAGGCGGGCGCGGTCATGGGCTCTGTCTACCAGCGGGCGAGGCCGGAGAAAATCCGCGCCAGGGTCTAGCCTCGCGCCCCGAGTTGTCGTCAGATTACGTTCGTAACAATACGGGGTGGATATGAAACGGTGGACGACGGCCTTGATCGCGGCCTTGGCGATGATAGCGGGCGCCGCCGCGGCCCAGCCCAAGGGGCTGACGTTCAACGATGTCGAGACCCTGCCCGACGCCGAGATCATCGACCGCACCATGGCCCAGATCGGCGCCGATGTGGTGCACGTGAATCGGCGGCCGCAGCGGATGATGTTCATCGATCCCAGCGAACCGTCGAGGACCGGCCTGCGCCTTATGATGAGGCCCAGGGCGGCGGCCCGCGGGCTGTGCCGCATCGTTTTCTGGGATGTAGCCTATCTGGAGCGGCCCGCCCCTAGAGGGTCGGGTCCTCCCGAGCATGTGTTCAGCGGTCTGTCCCAGACCACGCGCTATCGGATCGTCGGCCAGGTTGTCGCGGCGGGTCTCGACGATCCGCCGGCCGATTCACGGACCGAGGCGTTGTGCGCGGCCGTTGACAAGCCCGAGCAACTGATCGCCACCGAGGACGGGACGCTGGCCGAGCATGCGGTGATCCTGATCCAGGACATCGCTCGCCTGTGGCCTTCCAAGGCCCTCAAGGCGAAGACCAAGTGCGAATACGCCGAGGAATGCTGGCCGATAATCGCCGGCCTGACGCCGCGCGACATCGACTGGGCGGGCGGCTGCACCGAGCGGGCGGGGGATGACCGACCCTATGCCGACTATTGCATCGAGATCACCTTCCGGGCGGGCGTCGGCCGGGAAGCCGAGACCCGGCTTCTCGTGACCTACTTGCCGGGCGAGAAGGATCTCGAGATCCATACGATCCGGTTCAGAACACCCGGACCGCGCATTCATTGACGGCGGCGCCGGCGGGGCCCGAAGGTCCCGCCGGCTCGCTCTCTATTGATCCCTACTGACGGTAGGTCAGGCGGAAGTAGAAGTAGCGCCCCGGCGCGTCATAGGCGTTGGGGTCGTAGTTGTTGAGGCCGCAGCTGATGCAGCCCGGCGGGTCCTTGTCGAACAGGTTGTTGACCCCGAAGGCGAGCGCGGTGGTGTCGGCCAGGAAGGCGGGCTTCCAGCGCAGCTGGGCGTCGATATAGGTCCGCGAGTTCAGCTTGTTGTCCGACGCGGCCGTCTCCTTGACCGACGACAGGTAGCGGGCCGAGGCGCTGGCGCCCCACGCCTTCCAGTCCCAGTCGACGGTGAAGGTCGACTTGGTCTTGGGATAGGCCTGGTCGGGGCTGCCGCGTTCCGTGCCCTCGCGCGAGATCTCGGTGAAGCCCGTCGCGGTGGGCACGATCTCGGTATATTCGAGCAGGAAGGTCGAATAGGAGCGCAGCGACAGGCGCCCGAAGTCGTAGGTCGGCGACGACCACAGCACGTTCAGATCGATGGCCCGGGTCTGGATGCCGCCGATGTTGATCAGTGGGTTGGTGATCGCCGCCACCTGGCCCGAGGCGGTGCGGGTGATGGTCGAGCAGGCCAGGGCGTCGGCCAGCTCGGCGCAGCGGGCCAGCAGGCTTTCGCCCGACAGCGCCTGGATCGCCGAGTCCAGCTCGATGTCGGAATAGGCCAGCTCGATCGAGCCGTTGCTGGCCCAGCTGGCGTCCTTCAGCGCCTTGGGCTCCCAGACGATGCTGACGTTCTTGCTTTCGCTGGTCTCGGGCTTGAGCGCGTCGTTGCCGCTGGTGATCACCGACAGCTGCGGATTGAGCTGCACGTAGCTGCCGTTGGACGGCACGCCGGCGGCGATGCAGTTGGCGCGGACGGTGGCGCTGGCGGCGGTTCCGCCCGACAGGCCCAGCATGTCCGAGCAGGGATCGACGATCTCCTGGTCGAAGCGCGAGGCCGCGCCGAACAGTTCGCCGATCGACGGCGCCCGGAAGCCCTGGCCCCACGAGGCCCGCACCAGCACGTCCTCGGTCGGCCGCCAGTTGACGCCGGCCTTGTAGATCGAGTCCCGGCCCGAGGTGGAATAGTCGAACCAGCGGCCGGCGGCCGAGACCTCCAGCCGGTGGGCCAGGGGCAGGTCGGCCAGCAGCGGCGCGCGCAGTTCCAGATAGGCCTCGTCGACCTTGATCTCGCCCTCGGCGGGCTGGGCCGGGATGTCGGCCGACAGGCCGGCGGCGACCACGGCGTCGGGCTGGAAATAGCCCTTGGTCTGGCGGTGCTCGTAGCCGGCGGCGAAGGCCAGAGGCCCGGCGGGCAGGGCGAAGAGGTCGCCGGTCAGGTTGGCGGTGAAGTCGTGCAGCTCCTGCTGCGAGACGTCCTGCTGGGTGAAGCCGATGAAGCCCAGCATCTCCTGGGTGATCGAGCCGACCCCGCCGAAGATGTTCAGCGGCACGCAGGAGCCGGTGCAGCCCGACAGCGGGCCCAGCGCCTGCTGCACGCGCGCGGCGTTGACGTTGCCGGTGAAGCTCTGTTCGGCGTGGTTGCGCGAGGCGGTGGCGTTGACGTCCCAGTACCAGGTCTTGTCGCCCAGCTTCAGGTCGCCCGACAGGCTGGCGTTGACGTTCCAGGTATCGACCGTCTGGGCGTAGTGGCGGGGACCCGCCTCGACCAGACGGCGGCCGATGAAGGCGTAGGTGCCGCTGGTCAGGGTGAAGCCGAACGGGTTGTAGGGGTTGGTGGCGTCGACCGAGACCGTGTCGAGCAGGTTGCCGTTGCCGGCGTCGGGGCCGACGAACAGCGGCAGCGGCGCGGCCTGGTTGGCCGACTTGCGCTGCACGTAGCTGGCGCGGACCTTCAGCTTGACGCTGTCGGTGAAGTCGTGGGTCACGGTCCCGAACAGGCTGACCCGCTCGGACGGGGTGACGATGTAGTTGTAGGGCTGGAAGTTGAAGCGGTCGGCGGTGGTGAAGTTCTTGAAGCTGCTCGACGCGCCGGTGGGGTCCAGCGGATTGTAGGTGGGCCGCACGCCGACGCCGAGGGCGGCCTTCAGCGTCATGTCCAGGTCGTTACCGGTGTTGGGGTCGCTGATGATGAATCGGCCCAGCGGGGTGCCCGACGAGCAGCCGCCGTCGAGGCACGAGGTCGAGAACGGGCTGGGATAGAGCGAGATGTCGCGGTCGGCCGACATCACGCTCTTCTGTCGGAAGTAGCCGCCGCCGACGACGATGCTGGTCTTGTCCTCGGAGGCCCCCCACGAGACGTTGTAGTCCTGCGAGAAGCCGTCGCCCTCGCCGTAGCCGCCGACCTGGGCCGACAGCTCCAGGCCCTGCTGGCGGTCGCGGGTGATGATGTTGACCACGCCGGCGATGGCGTCGGAGCCGTAGATCGGCGAGGCGCCTTCCTGCAGGATCTCGACGTTGCGGATCATGGCGCTGGGAATGGTGTTGAGGTCCACGACCCCCGGCACGCCCGAGGCCGCGGCCCCGCCGACCCAGCGCTGGCCGTCGACCAGCACCAGCGCCCGTCGCGAGCCCAGGTAGCGCAGGTCGATCTCGGCCGAGCCCGCGCCCACGCCGCCGCCGTCGGGCGGGTTGCCGAAGTTGCCGGAGTTGTTGAACTTCGAGTTCAGGCCGCCGCCGGCGGCGGGCACGCGCTGCAGCACGTCGACGATCGAGGTCAGGCCGGTCTTGGCGATCTCGTCCTGGCCGATCTGGAAGACGGCCTGGCTCTTGTCGAGCGGGCTGACCCGGATGCGCGAGCCGGTGACGATCACCGCCTCGACGCTGTTGTCGTCGGCGGTCTGTGCGGCCGCCGCGACGGGCGCGGCGGCGACGGAAGTCAGAAATAGCGAGAGAAGTCCCTGGCCGATGCGGTTCATGCCGTCTCTTCCTGCTGCGATATCTCCACGGTCAGGGTTGAGTCGTGGATTCGCTCGCGCAGAAGGTGAATCGGCGGTCAAAAATGTGTCAAGTTCGTCGAACGACGATACGTCGTTTCGCGGCTTTGTGTGTCTTTCGCAACAATCGTGCGCGCCTTGGCCGTGCAGTCATGCCGCCGCCTTGGGCCGGGGCCCGACATAGACCGACTGTGGACGGATCAGTTTGCCGCCCGCCTGCTGTTCGCGGGCGTGAGCGATCCACCCCGTCGCGCGGCCGGCGGCGAACACGCAGGTGAAGGCCTGGGGCGGGAAGCCCAGCGCCTCCAGCAGCAGGGCGGTGTAGAACTCGACATTGGTCTCCAGCGGCCGGTCGGGCTTGCGCCGCCGCAGGATGTCGAGGGCCGCCCGCTCCACCGCCTCGGCCAGGGCGAGGCGGCCGGGCAGGGCGCCGGCGGTGCGCGACAGCCGGGCCAGCGCGGCCTTCAGGGCGTCGGCGCGCGGGTCGCGCACGCGATAGATGCGGTGGCCGAACCCCATCAGCCGCTCGCCGGAATCGAGCGCGGCCTCCAGCCAGGGGACGGCGTTGTCGGCCGTTCCGACGGCGTCGAGCATGTCGATCACCGGCCCCGGCGCGCCGCCGTGCAGCGGTCCCTTCAGCGTCGACAGTCCCGCCAGCACCGCCGAGCCCAGGCCCGCGCGCGTCGAGGCCGCCACCCGGGCGGCGAAGGTCGAGGCGTTGAGGCCGTGGTCGCAGACCGTGACCAGATAGGCGTCCAGCGCCCGGGCCTCGCCCTGGGTCGGCGCGGCGCCCCGGATCATGCGCAGGAAGTCGGCGGCGTGGGCCAGCGACGGGTCCGGCGCGACCGGCTCCAGCCCCGCCCGGCGGCGCAGGACCGCGGCGGTGAACACGGCCGGGGCGACGGCCAGGGCCAGGGCGTCGTGCAGGGTCTCGCCGTCGGGCAGGCGGGCCAGCAGGGCGCGCATGGCGTCGTAGGGATCGCGGGCGGCCAGGGCCTCGTCCAGGGCGGCGACCTCGGCGAAGGCCCGCGCGCGCGCCGCGCCCAGGGCGGGCGCCAGATCGTTCGGCAGGTCGTCGAAGAAGTCGTCGAAAAGCAGGTGGGCGGCGTCCTCGAAGCGGGCGCGGCCGGCCAGGTCCTCGACGGAGAAGCCGCGGATCGTCAGGCGGCCGGCCTGGCCGTCGACGTCGGAAAGCACGGTGGCGGCGGCGATCACGCCTTCCAGGCCGGCGGAAACTTGGACCATGAGCGGTCTCCTTTCGCCCGCGATCTTGGTTCTGGCCGGTTGATCGTCAATCTTGATCAATATAATCAATATTCATGGCGGACGATTGGCTCGACGCGGACCAGGCGATGGCGCGGCTCGGCGTGCGGGCCCAGACCCTCTACGCCTATGTCAGCCGAGGGCGGATCGAGGCCCACGCCCATCCCGAGGATCCGCGCCGCAGCCTCTACCGCGCCTCCGACGTCGCCGCCCTGGCCAGGCGGAAGGCCCGGGGCCGCAAGGCCGCCGACGTCGCCGCCGAGGCGATCGCCTGGGGCGAGCCCGTGCTGGCCTCGGCCATCACCACCGTCGCCGGCGGACGGCTCTGGTATCGCGGCCGCGACGCCGCCCTGCTGGCCGAAACCGAAAGCTTCGAGGCGGTGGGCCGGTTGCTGCGCGACGACCGGGCGGAGGCGGCCGTTCCGACACATGCGCCCAGCCGGGCCCCGACCCTCCGCGCCCGGCTGTTCGCCGACCTCGCCATGCGGGCCGGCGAGGATCGCCCGGCCCGGGGCCGCGCGCCGCTGATGCTGGCCCAGGAGGCGGCCGGCCTGCTCGACCTCGCCGCCGACGCCGTCGCGGG
>JASGDR010000235.1:0-8614 GCA_047607095.1 Caulobacter sp. | reverse complement strand
CGGCAACCGCTTTCGGGAAGCCGCCGCCACCGTCACGGGCGCGGGATCGTGGGGGCAGCTGGAATCCTCGACGGGCTTCGTGCGCCACCGCTACGCCAGCCGCTACGACGCCACAGCGGCCGTCGAGCAGATGAGCGATACGGCCGTCGATCTTGGCCTGTTCGACGAGGGCAGCGACGTGCGCCTGTGGGTCGAGGACATGACCTGGACCTCGCCGTCCGATCGCCGGTTGACCTGGCTGCTGGGCCTCTACGGCCTGGTCGGTGAGGAACGCAGCCGGGGCGAGCTGCGCGGCAGCACGGCGCGCCAGACCCTGCGGCTCTATTACGACGAGACCCGCGTCGACCGCCGCCGCGAGGGCGCGCTCTACGGCGAGGCGACCTGGGCCATCGGGTCGGGCTGGTCGGCCAGCGCGGGCGGGCGGGCCTTCGACAGCCGGGTCCGCACGGTGTCGTCGATCATCGCGCCGTCGCCCGGCCGATCGCGTGATTTCGACCGGGAGACGGATTTCTCCGGCGTCTCGACCAAGCTCTCGGTCCAGAAGACCTTCTCCGGCGGCGCCATGATCTACGCCCTGACGTCCGAAGGCTATCGTTCGGGCGGCTTCAACTCGGGCGGCCTGACGCCGCCGTCCGCCAGCCTCGATCACTTCTCGCCGGACCACCTGCGCAATTACGAGGTCGGCGCCGGCGCGCGGCCGCTGGGCGGAAGGCTGAACCTGCGCGCGGCGCTGTTCCACGACGTCTGGCGCGACATCCAGACCGACCAGTACCTGAGCTCGGGCCTGTCCTACACGGCCAATGTCGGCGACGCCCGCAACACCGGTCTCGAACTCGAGGGCGTCGCGCGGCTGGGCGCGCGCTGGCAGCTGCAGGCCAACGCGCTTCTGAACCGGCCCCGTATGGTGCGGATCGCGTCCAGCTTCGCCTCGGTCAAGGACGCGGCCCTGCCGGGGGTGCCCGACCTGTCGGCCGGCGCGACCCTCCGCTACGAGCATCCCTGGGGTCCGCGGCGCGTCGTCCTGACGACCGACGTCAACTATGTGGGCCGCTCGCGCATGACCTTCGACCCGCGCTATTCGCCGGAGATGGGCGGCTACGTCACCGGGCGGATCGGCGGGCAGTTGAGGGGCGAGGACTGGAGCCTCGGCCTGGCGGTGACCAACCCCGCCAACACCTCTGGCGACACCTTCGCCTACGGCAATCCCTTCTATTTCGGCCAGGTGCGTCAGGTCACGCCGCTGCGGCCGCGGACCTGGACCATGGAACTCGCCAAGGCCTTCTGACGTTGAATAAGGTTATCGTACGTTTTCCTTGAGGGGGCGCTTCGTCGGCGCCGTCTGACCCATGACGGATCTGCGAAAGGCGATCCGCTTGGGGGAACCGCGATGATCGTACTCTCGGGCCTGGTCTGCGCGCACAACGAAGAAGCGCGGCTGGCCGATTGCCTGGCGGCCTTGGCCTTTTGCGACGAAATCGTCGTCGTAGCCGACCGCTGCTCGGACCGTACCGAGGCGATCGCCCGCCGGATGGGCGCGCGGGTCGTTTCCGGAATCTTTCCCGTCGAGGGCGTTCGCAAGACCGCCGGCGTGGCGGCCTGCCGCGGCCGGTGGGTGTTCGAGCTGGACGCCGACGAGGGCGTGCCGCCGCGGCTCGCCGCCGAGATCCGCGCCGTGGTCGACGGGGCCGACAGCGCCGATTGGTATCAGGTGCCGGTCGACAACTATATCGGCGAGCGCCTCGTGCGCCGCGGCTGGGGCGGCTCGTTCGGGGCTTCGTCGGTGGCGCGCCTGTTCCGTAACGGCGTGAAGACCTGGAAGAACGATCGCGTGCATCCCGGCACCGTCTTCACGGGCGCCTTCGGGGGGCGCTTGAACACCGCCATCACCCACAAGGTCGATGACGACCTGCCCGACATGGTCCAGCGCCTCAACCGCTACACCGACCTGCGCGCCCAGGACCTTGCCGACAAGGGCAAGGTCAAGGGGCTGGCCGACGACGTGTTCCGGGGCGTTCGCCGGTTCTTCAAGTGCTACGTCTCGCGCCAGGGCTACAAGGAAGGCGACTACGGCTTTGCGATCGCGCTGATGGCCGCGCTCTACCCGCTGCTGTCGAACCTGAAGGCCCGCGAACTGATGGCTTCGCGCCGTACGCTGGTCATCACCGCCGAACCCGCCGCCGCCTCGGCCGGCGAGCTGGTTCTGGGGCAGGCCGGGTGATCGCGCCGATGATCGACCGCCTGCTGATCCTGGCCATGCTGGGTCCGGAGCTGGCGCTGTGGCGCCGCGCCGGCCATCGGCCGGTGGTCTGGTGGCGCGACGACGACGCCCGTCGCCCGGGGCCGGCGCTGACCCTGCTGCTGGGCATGTCGGTTCGTTACGATGCGCCCCTCACCGTCGCCGCGATCCCGGACGGCGATCTGCCGGCCCTGGCCGCCGCCTGCGCCGGGGTCTCGGGCGCGGAACTGGCCATCCACGGCTTCCGGCATGAGAACCGCGCGCCCGAGGGCCGCCCTTCCGGCGAAGTGGTCGACGGCGACAGCCTGGCCGAGGTGCTGGCGGCGCTGGACGTCGCGCTCGCGGCCTTCGCCCGCGCCTGCGTGCGTCCGGAGCTGTTCGTGCCGCCGTGGAACAACGTCCATCGCACCCTTGAGACGGCGCTGGCCGTGCGGGGGCTTGGCCTGTCGGGTTATGACGGCCCGGTCGCGCCCGAGGGCCTGCCGCCGCGCGTCGATGCGCATCTCGACCTCATGCGCTGGAAGCCGACTGCGCGCTTCCGCGGGGCCCGGCGCTTCCTCGACCGGGCTCGCCGCCTGCTCGCGGAACGCCGCCGGCGTCGGGCCTGGAACGAGCCGATCGGCCTGCTGACCCACCACCTGGACCATGACGAGGCCGCCTGGCGGTTCCTGGCGCTGATCCTGCCGGTTCTCCGCCCGCGGGCCCGGCCCTCGCTTTCGATCGAGCTCGCGTCCGAAGCGGCCTGAACCGCCTCGGCTCGCGCAGCGGTCATCATCGGCTTTCGGACGGTTCCCGCCGCAAGAGGCGGCTAGCCGAAGCGCTCCACAATGGATAAGCACGCTAAGTTGCGCGGGCGCGGATGCTCGCGCGCGCGTCTGGGGGCGTAGTGGTGTCGAGATACGGAAGCGTCGCGGGGGCGGCGTTGGTGATGGGCGCAGCCCTGCTGAGCGGTCCTGCCCTGGGCGAGGAGCCGGCCAAGGCTCCGGCGGTCCAGTCGAACGAGAACAAGGCCACGGCGGCGCAGAAGGCGATCGATCCGACCATCGCGCCCGACCCGGCCATCCGCCAGGGCGTGCTGCCCAACGGCATGCGCTATCTGGTGATGCGGAACGCCGCGCCCAGCGGGGCGGTCTCCCTGCGCCTGGCCGTCGACGTCGGCAGCCTGGAGGAAAGCGACGCCGAA
Source organism: Caulobacter sp. (assembly GCA_047607095.1). Taxonomy (GTDB): domain Bacteria; phylum Pseudomonadota; class Alphaproteobacteria; order Caulobacterales; family Caulobacteraceae; genus Caulobacter. Next base: position 5,195 of record JASGDR010000235.1, on the reverse strand, counting down.
CGCGGCTCGGCCCACTTCGTCGAGCACATGGCCTTCCGGTCGACCCGTCGCTATCCCGAAGGCGGCCCCGACCGGGTGTTCGCGCCCTGGGGCGTCGTGTTCGGCCGCGACCAGAACGCGGTCACCGACTATTTCTCGACCGCCTACATGCTCGACATGCCCAAGCCGGACGACGCCCAGCTGAAGACGGGCGTCGGCTGGCTGCGCGACGTGGCCGACGGCGTGATCTTCACCGACGACGGAGTCGGGCGCGAGCGCGGGGTCGTGCTGGCCGAGATGGAGACGCGGGGCGGGGCCCAGCTCGACGCCCAGATCGCGATCTCGCGCTTCCAGGCGCCGGAGCTGCGTTCCGTCGAGCGGCTGCCGATCGGCACGCGCAAGGCGCTAGACGCCGCGACGCCGGCCAGCCTGCGACGGTTCTACGACGCCTGGTACCGCCCCGAGCACGCCGTGGTCACCGTGGTCGGCGACCGGCCGGTGGAAGCCCTGGAGGCCCTGGTCCGAGACACCTTCTCCGACTGGCGCGGACGCGGTCCCAAGCCCGTGCGCGCGCCGGTCTCGGCCCTGCGCGCCAAGCGCGCCCTCGACGGCCTGTCCATCGCCCACGAAAACCTGCCCACGGCCATCACGGCCTGCAGTCTGCGTCCCGGCGCGCCGCCGCAGATCGATACCGTCGCCGTGCAGCGCCGCGAGATCATGTCCGACGTCTGGCAGACGATCCTCAATCAGCGCCTGGCGCGCCGGGTTTCCAGCGGCGAGACCCACCTGCTGGGCGCCGGCGCCTTCGACCTCCAGAGCCGCGAGCAGTCGATGACCTGCCTGGTCGCCATGCCGACCAACGACTCCTGGGAGGCCGGCCTCGCCGAGACCCAGGCCGAGTTCAACCGCCTGGCCAAGACCCCGGCGACCGACGTCGAATTCGAGAACGCCGTCGAGAAGCTGCGCTCCATGGTGCGCGGCGCCAGCTCGAACGCCGCCTCGCGCAAGTCGCCCGACCTGGCCTCGGGCCTTCTGGCCAAGGCGCTGGCCGGGCAGGTGGCGCGCTCCCCGGCCGACGCGTTCTACGTCTTCAACCGCGCCGTCGAGGACGCCACCGTCGACGACATGCGGGCGGCCTTCGTCGAGGATTGGTCGGGAACCGGGCCGCTAGTGTCGATCACCGGACCCGCGCCGCCGCCCCGCGAGGCGCTGCTGGCGGCCTGGACGCGCAACGGCGACAAGGTCAGCGACGAGCTGGTGGACAAGCCGTTCTCCAACGCCACGTGGGCCTATGGTGACTTCGGTCCGGCCGGGCAGGTCGTCCGGCGCGAGACGATCGCCGACCCCGGCTTCGTGCGGCTGTACTTCGCTAACGGGTTGGTGATGAACTTCAAGCAGACCGACGTGCAGCCCAACAAGGTCGAGGTCCGCCTGACCTTCGGAGCGGGCCGCCGCGAGATCGCCGACAAGGACAACACCGTCGCCGAGTTCGGCCTGGCGATGATGAGCAGCGGGGGCCTGGGCAAGCACAGCGCCGAGGACCTGGAGGCGATGTTCCCCACCGGCGGGCTGTTGAACTTCGAGACCAATCTCGGGGTCACCGCCTTCTCGATCGACGCCTCGATCTTCGGCGACACCCTGGCTCGCGAACTGGAGATCCTGGCCGCGTTCATGACCGATCCGGGGTTCCGCGGCACGCTCGACGCGCGTCTGCCGACCGCGGCCGACCTGGCTTACCGCTCGATGCGCAGCCTGCCGCCGTCGGCGCTGTCGGACGCCATGGCCAAGGCGTTCGATCCCAGCGGCACCAGCAGCCTGCCGCCCCTGGACAAGCTTTCCGCGATCCGGGCCTCCGACTTCGTGCGGGTGCTGAAGCCCGTCCTGGTTACGGCGCCGATCGAGCTGACGGTGGCCGGCGACATCGACGAGGCCTCGGCCATCCGCGCCGCGGCTCGCACCTTCGGCGCCTTGCCCGCCCGTCCGACCGCCGATCGCAAGCGTTCGGACATCCACTTCCTGACCTATCCGGACAATCCCGCGCCGCCGATCCGCGTCGAGCACGCCGGTCCGTCCGACAAGGCCGCCGTGGCCCTGATCTGGCCGCTCTACGTGGCCTCGCCCGAGCGGCGCAAGGAAGAGTACGCGCTGAAGCTGCTGGCTTCGGTGTTCGACACGGCGCTGCGCCGGCGGATCCGCGAGGAGCTGGGCAAGACCTATGCGCCCAACGTCGGCACCCACACGCCCGACCACGGCGACCAGGGCGTGCTGGAGGTCTCGATCGAGGCCGACCCGCGCGACGTGGCGACGCTGGCCGTCGAGGCCGAGGCCGTCGCCGCCCGTCTGCGGGCGGGCGAGATCACCGAGCAGATGCTGACCGACGCCCGCCAGCCGGTGCTTGCGATGATCCGCGCCAATCGCGAGACCACGTCGTGGTGGGCCGACGCCATGGCCGGCTCGGCCGCCGATCCGGCGATCCTCGAGGAGTCCCTGCTGGTCGAGCCGCTGATCACTTCGGTCACGGTCGAGGATCTGCGCGCCGCCGCGCGGACCTGGCTCAAGCGGCCGCCGCTGGTCGGCTTCGCCTATCCCTCCGCCAACGCCAAGACCGCCGAAGTCTCGACGGGAGCCGCCCGATGATCCGCCGCGCCCTGCACCCCGCCCTGGTGATCGCCCTGGCCGCGGCCGGGGCGGCCCATGCGGCCGCCGATCCGCGCGAGGCCTGCCTGACGGCCGACACGTCCAAGCGCCTGGCCGATCGTGACGCCGTCGTCGCCGACTGCACCACGGCCCTCGACGCCGGCGTTCAGGATCCGGCGGTCAAGACCCGGCTGCTCGTGGTGCGAAGCCAGGCCCGCTGGCGGCTCGATCACTACAAGGACGCCCTGGCCGACGCCGATGCGGCCCTGAAGCTCACGCCAGCCGACGCCGACGCAATGGCGGTGCGGGGCGCGATCCTGTTCCATCTCGACCGCGACGACGAGGCCCTGGCCGCTCTCGACACCGTGCTGAAGGCGCACCCGGCGCACGCCGAGGCCTTGCTCTATCGCGGCCGCGTCCGGCAGTGGAACGGGCGCGATCTCGCCGGGGCCCGCGTCGACTATGATGCGGCCATCGCCGCCGATCCGCGGTTCTTCCGCGCCTATTTGCAGCGGGCCAGCCTGCTGGAGAGCACCGACCCCGCCGCCGCCGAACGCGATCTGAAGGCGGCCATCGGCGTGACCGACGACCCCTACAGCGCCCAGTTCAGCCTCGGCGAACTCTACGAGACCCAGAAGCGCTACCCCGAGGCCCGCGTCGTCTACGACGCTCTGGTCAAGGCCAACCCCAAGGACGGCTATGCGCTGAGCTACCGGTCGATCTTCAAGGGCCTGGTCGGTGACAAGTCCGGCGCCCTGCGCGACGCCAAGGAGGCCGTGCGGGTCGATCCCGAGGAGGCGCGCGGCCACTTCGCCCTGGGCGCGGCCTACGATCAGCTCGGCGCGTTCGAGCCCGCCCGCGACGCCTATCGGGAAGCCCTGAAAATCGACCCCGACTATTCGCGTGTCCTTCGGTCGCTGGGCGAGCTGCTGCGCCGGAACAAGGCCTATGACGAGGCCCTGGTCGCCCTGGACAAGACGCTGGCGCTGAACGCCAAGGACGACGAGGCCCGGTTCCAGCGGGCGCTGACCTACAACTCGAAGGGCGAACCCGCCAAGGCCAAGGCCGACTACGACGTGCTGATCGCCGACGGGGTCGATTTCGCCGCCGCCTACTACAACCGCGCCCTGCTGCTGAAAGACGAGGGCAAGTGGGAGGCCGCCCTGGCCGACTACCGCAAGGCGGCCGAGATGGACCCCCAGGACCCCGACGCCCGCAACGGCGCCGGCATAGCCCTGGGCGAGCTGGGCCGCGTCGACGAGGAGCTGCGCGCCTATGACGACGCGCTGCGGGTCGATCCGCGCAATGTCGAGGCCTATGTCAACATCGGCGCCGCCCAGTACGGCCGCCGGGACTGGCCGCGTTCGCTCGACGCCTATCGCAACGCCTTCAAGCTCTCGCCCAAGCGTTCGGACCTGCAGGTGTATATCGCCAACGTCATGGCCCAGCAGGGCGACGTCGAGGGCGCGCGAAAGGCCTATGACAAGGCCATATCCATCGATCCCAAGCGAACCGCCAACTGGGCGGCGCGGGCGGCCTTCCATCGCGGTCAGGGCCGGCCGCGCGACGCCCTGGCCGACTACGGGCGGGCGTTGAAGATCGAGCCCGACGACATCGACCTGCTGGTCGCCCGCGGGAACCTGCTGACCAGCCAGGGCGACTTCGCCGCCGGCATGGCCGACCTCGACGCCGCGCTCGCCGTCGCGCCGAAGTCGGCCTACGTGCTCAACAACCGCGGGCTGGCCTATTTCGCCGCCAAGGACGACGCGGCGGCCATCGCGGCCTATGACGCGGCCGTCGCGGCCGACCCGGACTACGAGCCGGCCTACTACAACCGCGCCGACGTCTATATGCGTCAGGACCGCTACGACCGTGCGATCCGCGATCTCAACATGTCGCTGAAGCTGTCGCCGGGCGACGTGATGACCCTCATCCGCAAGGGCGCGGTCTACTGGTTCCTGGCGGATTACCGCCGCGCGGCCGAAGAGCTGGACGCGGCCATCGCCGTCGACGCGACCTATGCCGACGCCTGGAGGTGGCGCTCCAAGGTCCGCGCAAGCCAGGGCGACGCCGCGGGCGCGGCGCGTGATCTCAAGGAATCCCAGCGCCTGTCGGGAAGCTGAGGCCGGGCAGAGCGAAGAAGGGGCAGGGCGGGGCGCCGGGACGGCGTCCCGCCCGCCCTGGTCAGTTCAGGTCCAGGCGGTCGGCGTTCATCACCTTGTTCCAGGCCGCCACGAAGTCCTTCACGAACTTTTCCTGGGCGTCGCTGCCGCCGTAGACCTCGGCGAAGGCCCGAAGTTCGGCGTGCGAGCCGAAGATCAGGTCGACGCGGGTGGCGGTCCAGCGCTGCTGGCTGTCCTTGCGGCCGTGGCCCGCGAAGGCGTTGACCGCGGTCGGACTCCAGGTCGTGCCCATGTCCAGCAGGTTGACGAAGAAGTCGTTCGTCAGCTGGCCCGGGCGGTCGGTGAAGACCCCGGCTTTCGAGCCGCCGGCGTTGGCGCCCAGCACCCGCAGCCCGCCGACCAGCACCGTCAGCTCCGGTCCCGAGAGACGCAGCAACTGCGCCCGGTCGACCAGGG
>JASGDR010000234.1:0-6169 GCA_047607095.1 Caulobacter sp. | reverse complement strand
CCGCTGGCGCGCAGGGCGTCGGCGACGGCGGCCATGCGCTCGTCGTTCAAGCGCAGCGGCGCTTCCAGGGCGTCTTCGGCGCCCACCTTGCGCTCGGCCGGATCGACGGCCTCGTCGCGGGTCTCGGGCGCCAGGCGCTCCAGGGCGTCGCGCGCCAGGGCCTTGCGGTGGATCAGGTAGCGGCGGACGATCAGGTCGCGGAACGGATGGCCGTCCAGCCAGCCCTCGCCGCGGCGCATCAGCTTCTCGACCTCGTCGTCGCCCACCCAGTAGTGCTTGTCGTCGTCCAGCACGGGGATCAGCACATAGAGGTGGTTCAGCAGGTCGCGCAGCCGCGCGGTCCCCGACAGGCGGAGGGTCACGTAGCGCGAAGGCGCGCCGTCGGCGCCGGCCACGGGCTCGATGGCGCAGGTCCAGCCCAGGGGCTCGAAAAGCTCGCGCACCAGGGCCTCGCCGCCGCGCGCGGGCAGGGGGGTGACGACGGCCTCGAGCGGGATGGCCGCCTGCGCCAGCTCCGGGCGCTCGCGCGAGGTTCCGGCCATGGCGGTGCGCAGGGCGCGGGCCAGGGCCACCGACAGGAAGGACGATGCCGCGTAGGGGCGGTCGTTGACGTACTGGTCCAGCAGGCCGTCGCCGCGGCCCTTGCCGCGCACCAGGCCCACCGGATCGATGTCCAGCAGCAGGGCCGCCTCGCAGCGGTCTTCACCCACCTCTGGATAGAAGAGGTGGGCTTTGCCGAACGGCAGTTCGGTCTCGTGGGCGCGGCCCGGATGCTTGTGCAGCAGGAAGCCGAGATCGGTGGCGGGGCGATGCGTGGTGGCGATCGACAGGAACATCGGAAACTTTCGGAAGAACGGTCAGTCTTCGGCGGGGGGAGCTTCGGCCGGGTCGAGCTGGTCGTACTCGCCCGGCCGAAGACCGGTCAGTCTGTAGATTAGGAGCCAGGCCTCGACGGCGGCGGCGACAGGGCCGGGAACCGGCAGGCCCGCGAACCAGCGGGACACCGATGACCGGTCCACACCCAGGTGTTCGGCGAGCCGGGACATCCAGCCCCGGTCGCCGAAGAGGGTGATCGCCGCCTGCCGCAGGGCCTCCGGGCTCATCCTAGAGCGCCTCCGCCGTCAGGCGTTCGTGCTCGCGGATGAAACCCAGGACGGCCTCGGAGAAGCCGTCGACGTGGACCCACCGCTCGCCGTAGCCGACGCCGTTGCGGGCGCTGGCGACGTTGACCATGTAGGCCTTGGCGGCCCTCGGCGCCGGAACGCGGTCGGCCGACTGTTCGTCGGTGACCACGATCAGGCGGTCGTGGGGCAGGGCGTTGATCTTTTCGATCGCCTTGCCCAGCTCCGTGCCGCCGTGGGGCTGCGAGCGGATCACCGCGTCGACCCCGGCCATGCCGCGACGGGGCGGGACCTCCTTCACCGCGTTGGAGAAGGTGAAGACCCGCACCTCGCCCGGCACGATCGAGGCCAGGGTGGCGGCCGCGTCCATCCGGGTCAGGTCCGACCGGGCCGACAGACGGGCGTCCATCGAGCCGGAGACGTCGACCAGGATGATCGTCCGCCCGGTAAAGACCGCGCCTTCCAGCACGGTCTCGGCCAGCGCCTGGTCGAGCCAGGGCTCGAACCGCGGCGCGGCCCGGGCGGCCGCCACGTAGCGGAAGGGCAGGACCCGTTCCGCGCCGCGGCGCGCCAGGATCGCTTCCTTGACCAGGGCCTCGTCGACGCCGGCCTGGTCCATGTTCCGGAGGTTCCGGAGCAGGGCCAGGTAACCCAGCTTCTTATCGGCCAGCAGGCGCTGGAAGGTCTCGCGCTTGTCGGCGCCGCCCGACAGGGCGACTTCCCAGGTGTCCGGCGCGGCCAGCGTACGATCGGCGACCTGCTTCCACAGGGCCGCCTGTTCCTCGTCCTTCGGCTTGGCGTGGACCAGGAACAGCACGTCGCGCAGCTTCACCGGCCCGTCGCGGTCGTACTTGGCCAGCTGGTAGGCGTCGAACTTGCCGAAGGCGGCCGCGAGGCCCTTCTTCGTCTGCTTGCTCAGCGGCTTGCGGCCGCGGCGCCAGTAGATCGACAGGAACTCGCTGAGCTCGTCGGCCCGCTGGATCACGCGCTCGATGGTCCGGGCGACCAGCGACGTCCCCGAACCCGTGCGGGTCAGGGCAACGAGCAGCATCAGCGGCGCATGGCGCAGCTTGAAGGTCTCGCGGGCCTCGACGGCGAGGGCGGCCAGGGTCTCCGGCGCGACCGCGCCCGCGAGGGCCTCGATCCGGTCGGCGATCGCCAGGCCGTCCTCGTAGAACTCGTCCTCCCACAGGAGGCACGAGAGCACCGACCGGCGCAGTTGTTGTTCAGCCGTGAGGATCACGGCGGGAGCGCCCTCGAAGGTGACGTCGGGGCGCTTGGCGAAGATGTTGAAGCGCATGGCGCTCTTCTCCTGACGTCGCTTGGGGTTTCCAGGCCGGTCGGGAGACGGACGAGACGTCCAGGCCCCGACGGCCGAAACCGGCGTCGGGGAGGTCTAGGGCCGGAAGCCCTCCGGACGTTCAAACTTCAGATTGCTCGAAGTCATGGTCTCGTTCGTCGCCTGATCGGGTCTCCGCGACGCCGGCGGCGTCTCTTCGAAGACCGGGGTTCTGTAGCTCGGCTTGTTGCGTGGTGCAACAAGTTAAATGAAGAAAAGTGTCGACGGGGAACACTCGGCTCGGGAGGGCGCTTCCGCCCGAGCACGCAAGCGCGCCCGGGCTATGGAAGTTGGAGCCCGCGGAGCAGGCTCCTTGACGTTCGCGCGTCCGGACAGGGACTTTCGTCCCGGCCGCCCTTTCGGTTGGAGCGATGAACCCGGTTGGCCATCACCGCCGTCGACGATCTTTCCGGGGAATGGATGCGCTGCGGAGGTTTCACCCGAAGAAACCGCTGTGCTCGCCGCCGGATCGATTTGGTTTCCCGAGGGGGAATATTCGGAAGCGAACGGTGCTCTACCATCTGAGCTACGCTTGGCTTGCGCCTCGCGGGAGGACTCGAACCTCCGACCACCTCGTTAGGAGCGATGAAATCGCTTCCCGCGCCGCCCTCGGTTCCCGCCGCCGAAGCGACGAGAGGCGTTCGTATGGTGGAGCATGTTGCGCCACGCAACGAAAAATTGTGACGATGGGGAATGTTCGGAAGCGGCGGTTCTGATGCTCTACCCAACTGAGCTACGACGAGAGGTCCCGTCGGCGGGATTCGAACCCGCGACTCTCAGATTATCGATGAAACCGCTTCCTGCGCCGCCACCGTCGTTCAGCTGATACGCGATGTTGTTGCGTCGTGCAACATCATATGCGTCGGGCGTGTCGGGGAGCCGGGGGCGCTCGGTCTTCAGTCCGCCCCTCCGCGGCGCTCCAGCCGCCACCCCAGGGCGCGGGCGCGATGCTCCCAAAGCCGGCGGTAGCGTCCCGCCTTGGCCAGCAGTTCGGCGTGCGCACCGCGTTCGACGATGCGTCCCTGGTCCAGCACCACGATCTGGTCGGCGGCCTGGATGGTGTTGAGGCGGTGGGCGACGACGATCAGGGTCTTGTCGGCGACGAGGCGCGACAGCGCCTGCTGCACGGCCCGCTCGTTGGTCGGGTCGATGGCCGCGGTGGCCTCGTCCAGCAGCACGATCGGCGCGTCCTTGAGGATCGCGCGGGCGATCGAGATCCGCTGCCGCTCGCCGCCCGACAGGTTGGCCCCGCCTTCCTCGACGCGGGTCTGGTAGCCCTCGGGCAGGGCCGTGATGAAGTCGTGCGCGCAGGCCGCCCCGGCGGCCGCCTCGACCTCGGCCCGGGACGCGCCGCCGCGCCCGAAGGCGATGTTGTCGTAAAGGCTGCCGGCGAACAGGTGCACGTCCTGGAACACCATCGTCGCGAGGCTGTTCAGGCGGGTCTCGTCCATATGCCGCACGTCGACCCCGCCGATGCTGACGCCGCCGGCGTCCACGTCCCAGAACCGCGCGACGAGGTTGAGGATCGTGCTCTTGCCCGAGCCCGACGCGCCGACGATCGCCGTCATCGTCCGTTCCGGCACGGTCAGGTCGATCTCCTTCAGCACGGCCCTGCCGGGCAGGTACGAGAAGCCGGCGTTCTCGAACTTCACGGCGAAACCGTCGGGCGTCGCGGCGGACGCGGGAGAGGGCAGGGGCCGGGCGGTCATGATCCTGTCGATGCGCGTCAGCGAGGCGTCGGCCATGCGCGAAAGCTCCATCACCGAGATCAGGGCCAGCAGCGGCGCATAGAGCGAGAAGATCAGGAACAGGACGGCGATCAGGCTTCCCAGGTCGATATGTCCGCCGAGGTGGCGGGCTCCGGCCGTCAGCATGATCAGCGGGGCGCCCAGCATGAGCACGGCGCCGAACAGGGCCATGGGCGCCGTCAGCTGCGTCACCATCCGCACCGAGATGTCGCGGAAGTCGCGCAGGGCGGCGCGAAAGCTCTCCTCGCCCCTGGCCAGCCGGTTGAAGGCGCGGATCACGGCCATGCCCTGCGCGTACTCGATCATGCGCGCCCCGGCCTCGGCCTGCATGTCCTGGCGGCGGACGCCCAGTACGGCCAGCCGGCGGCTGGTCCACAGGAACAGCGGCAGGGCCAGCGCGATCGAGGCCAGGGCGGCCAGCGCCACGGCCCAATCGCGCCAGAACAGGTAGGCCAGCACGATCGTCGGCAGGCCGAACGCCTGCGCGACGCGGGGCAGGGCGTCCGACAGGAAGCTTTCCAGCATCTGCATGTCGGCGGTCAGCGCGGTGACGGTGTCGCCCTTGCTCCGTTCCAGGTGAAACCCCATCGGCAGCCGCCGCAGGTGGTCCAGGATCGCCATACGCAGGTCGCCGGTCAGTTCGAAGCTGGAAAGCCAGCTGTTGATCGTCGACAGGTAGCTGAACAGCGCCTGCCCCAGCAGGGAGAGCGCCAGGATCGCGCCGACCTGTCCGATCCGGACCCAGTCCAGGCTCCGGCCGTTCGCCAGGTCGGTCACCACCCAGATCGCCGCGGCGAAGGCCAGGCCCAGCGACAGCGACTGGCCGAAGCGGTGGACGATCCCCAGCAGGACCTTCCCGCGCAGGGGGCCGGCGAGCGCCCAGATCCGGCGCAGGCCGTCGAGATCCGAACCGGCGCGATCCGCGTCGCCGGTGGAAGGGGCTGAAGCGTGCGCCGTCATCGCGGGGCCTCCTGCATGGCGCCTGGTCCGGCGGGGCGAAGCTGGATGGACTGGGCGTGGCCGTAGTCTTCCCAGAGGCGGGCGTAGAGGCCCTTTTCCGCCAGCAGGCCGGCGTGGGTTCCGCGCTCGACGATCCGGCCCTGGTCGACGACCAGGATCTGGTCGGCGTTCATGACGGTGTGCAGGCGGTGGGCGACCAGCAGCAGGGTGCGTCCGCGGGTCAGCGCGCCGATCGCCTCCTGGATGGCGGTTTCGTTGTCGGGATCGGCGAAGGCTGTGGCCTCGTCCAGCACGACGACCGGCGCGTCCTTGAGGATCGCTCGGGCGATGGCGATGCGTTGCCGCTCGCCCCCCGACAGGGTGCGTCCCTGTTCGCCCAGCGGCGTGTCGTAGCCTTGCGGCAAGGCGGCGATGAAGTCGTGGGCGCGCGCCGCGCGCGCCGCCGCCTCGACCTCGGCGTCGCTGGCGTCGGGCTTGCCGAAGCGGATGTTGGCGCCGATCGTGTCCGAGAACAGGAAGGTGTCCTGGAAGACGAAGGCGACCGTCTCCATCAGCTGGTCGAGGCCGATGTCGCGCACGTCGACGCCGCCGATCGTGACCTTGCCCTCGCGCACGTCGCGAAAGCGCGGAACGAGATTGGCGATCGTGCTCTTGCCCGATCCGGACGGCCCCACCAGGGCGGTCGCCTCGCCGGTGCGCGCGACGAAGCCGATGTCGTGCAGGACGTCCGCGGCGCCGTAGCCGAAGCGCACGTGCTCGAAGGCGACGTCGTAATGGCGCAGGGCGACGCGCGTCCCCGTATCCGCCTGGGGCGTCTGGGCCAGCAGGTCGGCGACGGCCGTGGACCCCATGCTGATGTGGGCCAGCCCGTGGAACTGGTTGAAAAGCTTGAGCAGCGGCTGGCTGTAGTTGGCGCCCAGGATGACGAACAGCAGCAGGGTGGGCAGGGTGATCGAGCCCTGGCGCAGCAGCACCAGTCCCACCGGCAGGATGACGACGAT
>JASGDR010000233.1:0-5186 GCA_047607095.1 Caulobacter sp. | reverse complement strand
GGGAGAGCTCAAGGCGACCACCGTGGTGGCCGCCGCGCTTCTGGGCCTGGCCTACGGCGCCGTCGACGTTTCGCGCCTGGGCGTCGATTTTCCCGGCCGGCGTCGCGGCTAGAGCCAGGCTCCGCTCATAACGAAGGCGGCCCAGAAATAGGGGGCGGCCAGACTCGCCGCTTTCGGCGGGATGGCCGCCGAGCCCGGAACGGACTTTCGCTCCAGCCCATGGCGCTGCTCGGGTGTCGGCCGGAAGGCCCTTACGACACGCTGCGCATGGTTGTGCGCCTGTGCGCGCGTGAGCCCTTCGTCCAGCGCTTCGACTAGCGCGGTGTTGAAGATCCGTCCCGCCAGGTCGTCTATCGGCCAGAGCGTCGTGACGACCGAGGCCGCGCCGGCTTGTCGGCACAGAGAGGCGACGTCGTCGCCGCCGCCGCCGCTCAGCCAATCGGCTCGGGAGCTGGAGTTGCAGCCCGTCAGCACCAGAATATCGGCCTTCGTTCCGGTCTCCAGCATCGTCTCCATCGTGGCGGTCGAACCGTCGGGCAGCAGAAGCGCCGCGCTGGCCGGGCTGGTGGCGTCCGAGCGGACATGGGTCGAGACGATCGCGACGCCGGGCGAGGCCAGCAACGATCGCAGCTCGGCCATGCCCCAGGTCCGGTCCGCGAGGGTTTCGATTCTGGTCCCTGAGGCCCTCATGGCCTCATAGCCGGCCTGCTCTATGGGGCCTTGTTGCAGACCCAGTTGGTCCACGGCGCAACGGTAGGTTCGTGGCGACGCCATCGGGCGTCCTCCCGCGACGTCGGACCAGTTCATGGAGCCCCGCCCCACGCCCGTATCGCCTACGGGCGTGGCCTGAACCAGATCGAAGTGATCGAGCAGCGCCTGGTCGCGACCATCCAGCAGGGCGCTGAACGGAATGTGCGACAGAGCGCCGTGGGTGCTGACCACGAGGGTCGGTCGGGATCCGAGCGCCGCCAGGGCCTGCCGGACTTCGGGGCGGTGCAGGAGATCGCCCAGCAGCAAGTCGTAAAGCAGCCGCAGCAGATCTCGCGCATGCGGGTCCTGCCCGTACATTCGGGAGAGAACGTCCTCGACCAGGATGGCCATGTGCCGAACGAAGGCGTGTTCCTCGTCTGGCACGCTGAAGATCTCGTCCGCGGTCATGCGCGTGAGGCGGCCGAACTCGAAGATCGCCGTGCGTCGCCGGTGAAAGCGCTGCGTCCCGACGATCAGGTTGGCCTCGATGTGCGCCGGATCGTAGACGACCTGCAGAAAGGCCGCCGGCGCGCGCGGCGACGCGGCCGCGAGCGCCCAGCCCTTGGCGCTGATCGATCGCCGCTGGCGGATCAACCGGGCCAGCGCGGCGTCGCGAACCCGCCGGTTCAGCTTCCGCATGGAGAAGGCGGCGGCCGCCGCCGTCCAGCCCAGACGATGGTGCGGGTTTATGGCCTGCCCTCGTTTTGCGACCGCCGCGAGGTCGGCGCGAAGGGCGTCCGGACCGACATGGCGCTCCGACCCAGGCAGGGTCCAGAACTGGCCGGGCAGGACGGTAGGGCGTGCGAGGAGTTGCGTGGCCATCGTCGCGATACGCGTTTTCTCGGCCTGTGAGGCTCCGACGCTCGCGTTCACCAGGGCTTGGAGGTGCCAGGCGTCGGCGAGCCGTTGGCCCTGCACCAGAACCCCGACCATCGCCTCGCCGTAAGCTTCGAACACCTGGTCGACCGTGGCTTCGGTCAACCGTTCGACGGCCGCTCCGCTCAGGGCCACCGCCGCCAGGTGGTGCCAGCCGTGGGCTTCGCAGGCGATCGCCGCGGCTTCGAGAATCCGTACTCGGTCGCCCCCTTCCAGTTCCGCCGACAGGCGCAGCAAGGCGGCCGTGCCGGGAGCGTGGTCGAAGGTCATTCGGCGGCGGTTCCTGCCTGCCGCGGCGCCAGCCGCACGCCGTAAAGCCCATGATAGAGGCGGGCCTTGGACCCGCCGGCTTCCTGTCTGCGGGCGAGGCGCTCGGCGGTGGTCAGCAGGGCGATCGCCTTGGCGTAGCCCGGCGGCCAGAAGGTCGGGGTCTGCGCGATCAGCTGGACGAGTTCCGCCGGCAGGAGGTCGTCGTCGATGTCGGAGGCGTGGGCGTTGGGCGTGAAGCCCTCGGGCAGGTCGAAGCCGACGGCCTGGACGGAAAAGACGCCGGGCACCGGCGCGACCACGCTATTATGATCCAGCAGCCGACCTGGGCGTCCCGCGCTCTGGATGCGGGCACCGAGCCAGCTGGCCGCCTCCTCCCAAGGCTGCGAGGCCAAGCCCTCGTCGCAGCGCAGTTCGAGCCCCAGGACCAGTTGGCTCTGATCGCGCGGCGGGACGTAGACCTGGAAACTGGTGAAGGGCTCCAGGAAGAGCGGCTCGCGATCGAGCTGAAAGGCGATGCGTTCGCGCCGAAGCTGCGGCGCGGGCGTTTCTCGATCGCGTTCGCCATCGATCACGAGGGGATGCGCCGGGCGTCCTTCGCCCGCCTCCAGCAGCGCGAACTGTTGCCGCAGGGCCTTGGCCAATAAGGCGGCGGTCACGTCCGGGCGAGCGATCCGCAGCACCGCCCGGCAGAAGTCCTGGATCGTGCCGAGGATGGCTTCGGGATAGAGCGCCAACGTGTCCTGTTCGTCCGTAAAGGCCTTGGCGGCGGCTTCGGAAAAGGCTCCATTCGGTTGTCGGATCGCGTACTCCATCGCTCCGGCCAGATTGCGCAGGGCGATGTTGTCGATCATCAGTCCGCCCTTGAGCATGCGACTGAAAGTGGATTCCGGCGCCGCTATGTGTCGCCGGATCGTACAGCTCGCCAGGACCTGCTGGCTGATCCGGCCCAGATCGGACACCCTCGCGGCTTGGCGCACGATCTCGAGCTTGAGCCAGAGGTCGGGAAGTCGATAGTCGGCCAACGTCTGCTCCCGTAAAGCGCGCCCGATAGCCGGGCTGGAGACCCTAGAGGTCCTTGCGCCCGGCCGCCCAGATGTAATCCGTTGCAATCCGCTCGCCTTGAAGGCGACGCCGGCCCGCCGGCCGCCACAGTACGTCACAAGCTTGACCGATTACCAAGGGTTGAGATGAAGATGGCCGACGAACGGCGGCGCTTCGGGCGCTCGCCAGATGTAACGGCTTGCAAACAAGGAGCCCGCCCCTCCTCGCCGGACGTCGCGAGGCTATCTTCGGCGCATACGCAACGGCGGAGCCTGCGGCATGAGGCATCAACCGATCGATCAATCGACGCGCGCGAATAGAGGGTCTTACGCATTACCCATGGTTGCGGCTAAGGTTGGCGCGGGGGCAAGGGGGACAAAGCCGTGAACATGCTTTTGTGGATCGGCGCATTGCCGGCGCACATGCGCGAAGCATGGAGCGCGATCCAGGGCGGATGGACGCTCGAGGGGATGCGCAAGGCTCTATTGCGAGCTTTCCTCATCGTCAGCGCCTTCGCCACGGCGATGGGATTGAAGGATTTGATTTCCGGCGGCGTGGACGCGCCGCCGGTCATCGAGCTGGTCGGCGGCATGGCCATGGCCGCCTGCGTCGTGCTGTTCATGTACCTGTCCCTGGAGACGGTCCTGAGGGATCCGCGTCCGCTCTGGAAGATCATCGCGGCCTTCGCCTACGTGTTCTTCATGCTGTGGTCGGTCGGTTTCGGTTTCGGCTTCTATTGGAAGATGTGCTCGGCTTCGGATGTGGCCGAGCGGCAGGCCGTCGCCATGAAGGAAGGGCTGCAGCGCAGCCTGGATCAGTCGATCTTCAGGTTGAAAGGGATCGATGCCGCCGCCAACGACCTGACCCTTCTGGCGAAGGGGCGCACCGAAAAGGAACGCGCGGGCAACGGCTGCGACAACGTCGTCAGTCTTCCCGGCGAAGGGCCGCTGTTCAATATCCGGGCGTCCATCAACCAGAGTATCGAGACGCAGCAGTCCAGCCTGAAGAGCGTCATCGACCTGCCCGGACTGAAGGCCGAAGTCGAGACGACCCAGAGGCAGATCGCAGGCATCCTGAGCGCGCAGCATGTCGGCCAGGCCGGCCTGAAGCGGAACATCGACCAGGCGCGAGGCCTCGCCAACGGCGCCATTTCGAAGGTCAACGCCAGCATCGGGACGACCCGCGATTACGCTCCGCGCTACGCCGGATTGGCGGAGGAATTACGCAAGGGGCGCCAGGACGGAGCGTCGGTCTGCAGGGACACGGAGTTGGCCCGCGGTCTCGACATCATGGCCGAGAAGCTGCGGACCACGCAGGATATCCCGCCGATCACCGACGAGACCTTCAAGATCAATCTGGGCGCCGACGCCACGCGCGCCGCTTTCGATCGGATCTGGGCCTATGTGCTTACGCCCATCGGTCTATCGACGGAAAAGCCTCGCCCGTTGACCCAGGAGGACATGGTCGCGTTCATCGCCGCCATCGCCGTGGACCTGGGAATCCTGCTGGCGACGTTGTTCGGCTGGCGGACCGAACCGCTGGCCCGGCTCTCCAACGACCTGACGGGAGCGATCAACAATCGCCGCCTGCGTCGTCAAATCGCCGATCTCGCGCGCGTCGAGCCCGAAGGGCTCGGTGTGATGCTCGATCGCGCCAGCATCGTGTGCGACCGGCGCTTCTATCTGGTGACGAGCGAGGACGTGCCGCAGTACCACGCCTCGTTCCTGAATATTCAGGCGGCGCTCATCGCTTGTGGCGCGGGGAAGGCGATCAGGCTTCCCACGGGGCCGCGGCCGCGCCGTTCGGACGCGTCCCGCCCGCCCGGCATGCGATCCGAGTTCCTCGGTGTCCAAGGCGCCATGTTCCGGCCGTATGACCCCTGGACCTTGCTGAGCGCGGCGCAGCGGCAACTGGCCCGCACGAGCGTCCAGCTGTCGCAGGACGTGGAGGCGCGCATACCGGCCGACCGCATCTCGATCCTGAGGGTGCCGCCCGCCGTCATGGCCAGTCTGAAGGCGGAAGCCGCTCGGGCGGAGCAGTCCGAGGCCGGCGATGGGGAAGGGCCTCGGCCGGCTTCGGCCGCGCCGCCGCCGCGGCCCGGAGGCCCTCAACCCGGGCCTCGTTCCGCCTTCGCGGAAAACCGGCGCTCGGGGCCGGGGCCGGACTCCGAGCCGCCCGTGAGAGCGAAGAAGACGAAAAAACGGTCGCGCAAGGCTCGGCCCGCCGAGGGAGCGCCTCAGCCCGCAGCG
>JASGDR010000232.1:0-6818 GCA_047607095.1 Caulobacter sp. | reverse complement strand
TTGATTATGGGGGGTCTTGAGTCCCCGGGGATAAACTGGGGTTATAAAGTTGTAGAGCGTTGATTTGGTTGAACTCTGTTTCGAGTTCACCGTGTGAACGCTGTGCGTTCACGCTCCCGCCGCACTCAAACACCGCTTTCCTGGGCCTTGCGCCCAGGATCCATCGTTCGGCCTGTTCAGACCTTTCGAGGATGGCCGAGGTTTGAGCGGTCGCCGGCATGGACCCTCGCCACAGGGGCGAGGGAGGCGGGATTGTTGCGGTGGGAGAGGTTTTTGGGGCAGGCGCCCGCTCGCCCGCAAAAGGAGAGCGATCGGGCGCATGAACTTTTCCGCGCACCATAACGATCCGCTAACGCAACGCGTGCAGAACTGCGCCTTGGATGCAAAACGCATCCTTGGCCAGAACGGCCGCACCGGGAAACGGGTCGATGCCGCTGAACAGCATCAACACCAATGTGGGGGCGATGATCGCCCTGCAGTCGCTGAACGCCATCAACGGCGAACTGGCGACGACGCTGCGCCGCATCGCGACCGGCCTGAAGATCTCGAGCCCCAAGGACAATCCCGCCGTCTGGGCGACCGCCAAGATGCAGTCGGCGGAGGCCAAGTCGCTGGACGCCGTGCGCGCCTCGCTGCAGCGCGGCCAGTCGACCGTGGACGTGGCCCTGGCGGCCGGCGACACGGTCACCGACCTGCTCGACCAGATGAAGCAGAAGATGCTGGCGGCCTCGGACGCCAGCCTGACCACCGCCAGCCGCAAGGCGCTGAACGACGACTACATATCGCTGCGCAAGCAGATCGACCGGGCGGTCGAGAACGCCAGCTTCAACGGCGTGAACCTGATCTCGTCCGGCTCGACCGGCGCCATTCGGGCGCTCGCCAACGCCAAGGCCGACCAGACCATCGACGTCGATCACGTGGACCTATCGACCAGCGGCTCGGCCATGTCGGGCATGCCGGCCGACCTGCTGACCCGGCCGACCAACGTCGAGATCAAGGCGATGGACACGGCCATGCAGAACGTCACCGCCGCCCTGTCGCGGCTGGGCACGCAGGCCAATGCGCTCGACACCCACCTGACCTTCATCGACAAGCTGCAGGACACGCTGGAGGCCTCGGTCGGCCGGCTGGTCGACGCCGACATGGCGCAGGAGGCGACCCGCCTCCAGGCCCTGCAGGTCAAGCAGCAGCTGGCCATCAAGTCGCTGTCGATCGCCAACGCCGCGCCCAGCTACATCCTCAAGCTGTTCGGGGGGTGAGGCCTTTCTCCCCCGTAAAATCCCCGCGAAAGCGGGGACCCAGGTGTTTTATCGTCGAGCGCCACGCGTTTCAGAAAAAGCCTGGGTCCCCGCTTTCGCGGGGATTTTACGGATGAGGGATTGGCCCCAAAGTCCGTCCGCATTCCCCCTTCCGCAGCGTGAGTCGCCATGGCCCAGCACCTCGCCCTCCTGTCCCTGCTCGTGCGCGATTACGACGAGGCCCTGGCCTTCTATGTCGGCAAGATGGGCTTCGACCTCGTGGAGGACAGCGAGCTGGGCGCGGGCAAGCGCTGGGTGGTGGTGTCGCCGGGACCGGGCGGGTCTCGGTTCCTGCTGGCCAAGGCGGCCGACGAGCGTCAGATCGCGATGATCGGCGGCCAGGGCGGCGGCCGGGTCTGGCTGTTCCTGCACACCGACGACTTCGACGGCGATCACGCGCGCCTGTCCGCGGCCGGGGTGAAGTTCCTGGAGGAACCGCGGCACGAGGCCTATGGCAGCGTGGCGGTGTTCGAGGACCTCTACGGCAACCGCTGGGACCTGCTGCAGCCGCGCAAGGGCTGACCCTGCCCCGACGGAGGAGGTTCCTAGAACCCCTCGACCGCCAGCAGCCGCGCGTGCTCGGCCAGGTCGGAAGGCCATTCGGCCAGCCCCGCCTCGAAACCTTCCCGATCGCCGGCGTAGAGCGCCCGCATGGCCGCCTCGAAGCCGGGAGCGTCGCCGGCCGCGGCGCTGGCGAAGCGGTAGGCGGCGTCGCGGGCTCGGCGCCGGCGGTCGGGAGCCTCGGCCTCGCGGCGGGCGGCCTCGACCAGCTTGCGCAGCGCCACCGAGGCGCCGCCGGGCTGTGCGGCCAGCCAGTCCCAGTGACGCGGCAGCAGCGTGACCTCGCGGGCGACGACGCCCAGCTTGGGCCTGCCGCGGCCGCGCGGCGCTTCCGGTTCGGCCTCGGCCGCCGGCGGCGCCAGGCGGGCGGCGAGGTCTTCGGAGGTTCCGCGCAGATCGAAGTCCACCTGCCGGCCGTCCGGATCGAAGATCAGCAGCGGGGCGTCGGGGCGCTTTGCGAACACCGCCTGGGCGGCCAGGGCGACGGTCAGTCGGTCGCCGGCGGCCAGGCGCTCGCCGGTCTCGAACAGGGCGTAGGTCATCGGACGAGGTCTACAGCGTTCAGGGCTTCGCACCAGTGCTTGCGGCGATCGGCCAGGCGCAGCGCCCTGCCCTTCGGCTCCAGCCCTTCGTCGTCGATCGTCTCAAGCACCTCGAAGGCGAAGGCGGCCTCGCCATGGGCGTTCCAGGCGCCCTGCAGACGGGCGTTGGGGTGCGAGCCCAGGCGCAGGGAGAACCAGATCCCGTTCCGACGGGTGGCGACGTTCTCGGTTCCGCCGACAAAGGCCTGACCCGTACGGGCGCACCGCACGGCGTAGACGCCGGGCCGGGGCTTTTCTTCCTTGTAGGCGCGCAGCAGCGCCTTGCGCGGGTTCATCGCCCCACTCCCTGACTGGAGGCGGCTTTTTACCCGGACGAATTATGAAGTCAATATTACCCGGGTGTTTTTCTGGACATCAGGCCCCAGTAGAGCGCGCCGGCCAGCCCCGCCCCGACGAACCAGGCGTACTGGTAGAGGGTCGTCCACGGCGCGCCGATCCCCGAAAAGGCGTGCGGCGCGGCCGCGTGCAGGAAGCCGGGCAGGTTGGGCGCGACGCCGATCGCGAAGGCGATCAGGGCCGCCGGGTTCCAACCCTTGACGTAGGTGTAGGGCCCCGCGCGGTCGTAGAGGCCGGGGGCGTCCAGCACGGTGCGGCGCAGCAGCCAGTAGTCGGCGATCAGGATCCCGGCGATGGGACCCAGCAGCGCGCCGTAGCCGGTGAGCCAGACGAAGATGTAGCCGGCCGTGCTCTCCAGCAGCTTCCAGGGCATGATCAGCACGCCGATGACGGCGGTGACGTAGCCGCCGATGCGGTAGGTGATCCGCTTGGGCCAGAGGGCGGCGAAGTCGTAGGCCGGGCCGACCAGGTTGGCGGCGATGTTGCACGAGACGGTGTCGAGGCTGATGATCACCAGGCCGACCAGCACCGCGATCCCGCCGATGTCGCCAGACAGGGCCACCGGATCCCAGATGGCCTTGCCGAAGATCAGCACGGTGGCCGAGGTGACGACGACGCTCATCGCCGCCAGCAGGGCCATGGGACCGGGAAGACCCAGAACCTGGCCGACGATCTGGTCCTTCTGAGTGCGGGCGAAGCGGGTGAAGTCGGGGATGTTGAGGGCGAGCGTGGCCCAATAGCCGGTCATGGCGGTCACCGCCGGGCCGAAATCGGCCCAGAAGCGGCCGGCCTTGGCGCCGCCGGCGTCATAGGCCGAGGGCTCGTGCAGGATGGGCCCCAGACCGCCGGCCTTGGACAGCGCCCACCAGACCAGCGCCACGCAAACGATCACCTTGACCGGCGCGGTCCAGGTCTCGAGCTTGCGGACGGTCTCCAGCCCCTTGGTGACGAAGGCCAGCTGGATCAGCCAGAAGGCCAGGAACGCCAGCAGCTGGCCGACGCCGATGCCCAGCAGCGGGATCATCGGACCGTCGAGCCTGGCCCCGACCATGACGCCGAGCAGGGTCAGCAGCGCGCCGCCGCCGATCCAGGTCTGGATGCCGTACCAGCCGCAGGCGACCACCGCGCGGGCCAGCGCCGGCAGTCGCGCGCCGCGCCAGCCGAACGAAGCCCGCGCCAGCACCGCATAGGGCACGCCGTGCTTGGCGCCCGCGTGGCCGATCAGCAGCATCGGCACCAGCACGATCAGGTTGCCCAGCAGCACGGCCCAGACGGCCTGGAGCGCGGACATTCCCTGCTCCACCAGGCCGGCGGCCAGCATGTAGGCGGGCACGGCGATGACCATGCCCAGCCACAGCGCCGCGAAGTGGCGCGCGCGCCATGTGCGCTGGGCCGCCGTGGTCGGCGCCAGATCGTCGTTCCAGAGGTTGTTCGTCTCGTCCGCCATGCGCTCCCCCGAGCTTGCGTGCAGGGAAGGAGCATGGCGCGACGAGACCGCCGCCGTCACCTGGGAAATCGGCGATCGGCGGCCAGTTTCAGAACGCTGCGTAGGCCCAGGTCGCAAGACCCGCGCCGAACACCAGCACCATGGCGATGATGCCGACCCTGTCCCACTGGATGCAGGGGCCGGCGTGCCGAAGCTCGGACGCCTCGGGCTTGTCGATGTCGCACTTCCTGAAGAACACGGGACGCGCGGAAACACGCATGGCGTGGGCCATGTTGAACCTCCCTAACGATAACCGCGCCTCTGACGGGCGCGCGCGGCAAGGTTAACACGAAACTCGCCCCTCAGGCGAAAACATCGCTCAATAGGCGAAGCGCAGGCTCAGCCCCACCCGGCGCGGCTGGGGCGAAAACGACTGCGGCAGGCGGCCCGTGGTGATGAACAGCGGCGCATCGGAATCGAGCAGGTTCTCGACGAACAGGCCCGCCGAGCGCCCGCCCTGCTCGATGGCGACCCGGCCGTCCAGCAGAGTGACGCCGCCGAGGTCGCGGCCCGAACCGGGGCTGACCGACTCGAAGGTCGAGCGGGACTCGCCGACATAGGCGGCCGAGCCGTTGAGGATCAGACTGGCGCCGCCGGGCAGCTCGCGGCGGGTCTCGCCCCAGACGGTGAAGGCCTCGCGCGGCACGGCCGGCAGGTGGTCGCCCTCGCGGCCCAGACCCGCCATGGCGCCGGTGGTCTGGTCCTGGGTCAGCACCGCCTCGGTGGCCGCGAAGTTGAACCCCACCTTGGAAACGCCGCGGCTCCAGACGACGTCGAACTCGGCGCCGTCGATGCGGGCCCGGCCCAGGTTGGTGACGAAGGCGAAGGCGCCGTTGCTGCTGGTCGCCGAATACTGCATGTCGCGCCAGTCGATGCTGTAGACGGCCAGATTGGCCGACACCCGGCCGCCGGCCCAGCGCGACTTCAGGCCCAGTTCGCGATTCCACAGGGTGTCGGCGCCGTAGGCCTGGAGTTCGGCCGGCAGGCCCGGCGCGGTGTTGACCCCGCCGGGGCGGAAACCCTGCGAGATCTGCGCGTAGCCCATCAGCCGCGACGTGAAGCGGCGCGAGGCCAGGCCCTTGACGCTCCAGCCGTCCTCTTCGACCCGGTTGCGGAAATTGCCGCCGGAGGTGTCGGAGATGACGTTGACCACCAGCACCCGGCCGACGGTCTGCTTGTCATAGGCGAAACGGCGGGCGCCGACGGTGACGTCGGTCCGGTCGTTCACCGCCAGGGTCGCCTCGCCGTAGACCGCCACCTGTTCGAGACGGGTGTCGACGATGCGGCGGCCGGTGTAGCCGGCGGCCTCGACCGGCAGGCCGGTGACGGGATCGGCGACGCGCACCTGGCTGTCGATGGTGTCGCGGCGGGTCTCGGAGAACAGGCCCACCGTCCATTGCAGGCGGCCGTCGTAGTCGGAGGTCAGGCGCGCCTCGCGCACGTCGGCCACGAGGTCGATGGGCTGGTACAGCAGGCCCGGCGTGCGGCTGTCGACATAGGACGCGTAGGCGCTCATCTGGCCCGTGTCGCAGGCGACCCCGGAGCCGAGCGCCAGCCAGCGGGCGCAGCCGGCGGCGCTGCCGCGCTCGGACTGGAGCGTGCCCGTGTAGTCGATCTGGCGGGTGTTGTTCCACTCGTAGCGGGCCAGCGAAGCCGAGAACCGGACGCCCGGCAGGCGGCTCTCGAACGACAGGGCCCCGAACCGCACCTGGCTGTCGAAGGGGGTGCGCACGAAGTTGCGCGAGACGTGCGAAGGCTCGCCCGGCGCGCCGGCCCCGGTGTCGTTGAGCTTGGAGTCCTGGGCGGCCAGCAGCAGGTCCAGGCGCATGCCGTCGCGCGGACGCCAGGCGACGGCCAGGCGCCCGCCGAGGGTCCGCCCGTCGTTGACGCCGGAAAGGCCCAGGCGGGTGTTGTCGGCGAAAGCGGCCTCGTCGCGGCGATAGGCCGTCAGGCGCACGGCGGCGCGCTCGTCGGCGAAGGTCTTGTTGGCCACGGCGGTCGCCGCCCCGCCGGCCCTGCCGCCGACGACGCCGCCCTCCAGCTCCAGGCCCGCTTGGTCGCGCGACAGGTCGGCGCGGTTGAAGCCGACCTTGACCGCCCCGCCCATGGCGCTGGAGCCGTAGAGCGTGCCCTGCGGTCCGCGCAGCACCTCTATGCGGTCGACGTCGACCAGCAGCAGGTCGGGGAACGAGCCGCCGGGGTCGGCCGTGGTGCCGCTGGGGCCCGAGACCGGCACGTCGTTGTAATAGAGGGCCGTCGTCGCCTCGCCCGAACCATAGACGCCGCGCAGGGTCATGCGCATGCGGCCGACGCCCGTGCTGGTCAGGGTCAGGCCCGGCAGGCGCTGGGCCACCCGCTCGAACGTCACCGAACCGGCGGCGGCCAGGGCCTCGCCGTCGATGACGCGCATCGACAGCGGCGTGTTCTGCTCGGGCGTGGCGCGGCGAAGGGCGGTGACCATCACCGCGTCGACCTCGGCCGGGGCGGCCGGGGCGGCCGCCGGCGGGCCCTGGGGCCTTCCGCGCGGCGGCGAGG
>JASGDR010000231.1:0-3583 GCA_047607095.1 Caulobacter sp. | reverse complement strand
GTTCAAGGCCGCGGCGGCCGACTTCGAGGGCAATGCCGCCGAACGCCTGCGACGAGTGGACATAGGTGTTGTGGTTGAACTGGATGAACGGCTCCAGCGCCACGCCGAACTGCTTGCAGTAGTGCAGCAGGGTGCGGTGATGGTGCGGGATCCGCCACGGGCCGGGGTTGAAGTAGTTGCCGGGGGCGAAGCCGATCTTCTGGGTCGCTCCGCCCAGCTCGGTATAGCTGTCGCCGCCGCGCAGGCTCCAGTTCCGGCCGCCGGCGCGGTTCTGGTACTCGAGGATCCGCACCTTGTAGCCGGCCCGGGTCAGTTCGTAGGCCGCCAGCATGCCGGCCAGGCCCGCGCCCAGCACCAGCACCGACGCCCCCGGCCGCGCGCCCTCCAGCTTCGGCGGGCCGTGGAACTGGGTCTCGGCGGCATGGCCCAGACTGGTCATGGCCTGATAGAGCGCCGCCGTCCCGCCCACCTGGGCGATGGCGGTCAGGAGCTGTCGTCTGGTGGGTGCGCGGACGCCCTCTGGCATGTGTTCGGCCCTGTCCCGCCGCCCACGGCCGGGCGGCTTTCCAGGACCGAGCTAAGCAGCCGCCTCAGCTCGCCCGCTCCCCACTTTGTTCGCGCGGCGGGCGGAAGTTTTCACAGACCGCCGTTCCGCAGCGTTCGAGCGATCGGGCTGCGCAGGAAACGGGCAGGGGCCTGGGCCGGAAGACGACGAGGGCGGAATCGGAGACTCAGGGGACCTCGTCCAGCGCCCAGGGGCGGAAGGCGGGGCGGCCGCGCAGGCGGACATAATAGGCGGCGACCGCCGGCAGCATGTCGCGGTCGATGGGCGAGGCGGCCCAGCGGTGGACGGAAACGCCCAGGACGATGTCGGCCAGGGTGAAAGTCTCGCCGGCCGCGTAGGCGCCGGTGTGTTCGAGCCGGCGCTCCAGCACCGTCATGGCGGCGTTCCAGGCGCGGACGCCGGCGGCGATCTGCTCCGGATCGTCGAAGCCGGGCATGCGGCGCACGAGGCCCGCGAAGGCGTAGCGCCAGGCGGTGTTGAGCTCGGTCGCCTGCCAGTCCATCCACTGCTCGACGGCGGCGCGGGCGCGGGGCTCGGCCGGCAGCAGGGCCTGTCCGACGTCGTGACGGGCGGCGAGGTAGCGGCAGATGGTGTTCGACTCCCAAAGCGGCCCGTGCTCGTCGACGATCACCGGCACCAGGGCGTTGGGGTTGAGCGCCAGGAAGGCCGGATCGCGGGTCGAGGCGTAGCCCGCGCCCCAGTCCTCGCGGTCGTAGGGCAGGGCCAGCTCGTCGCAGGTCCACAGCACCTTGCGTACGTTCAGCGACGAGGTGCGGCCCAATATCTTGAGCTTGGGGGTCTCGAGCATCCGGGCCTCCTGGATCGCCGCGATACCTAGCATCCCCTCCAAAAGCTTTCGGCGGAGAAAATCTGCAAGGCGAGGTTGCGGGCGACTCGTTATGTAGTTCGACTGCATAACGAGGAATTCCATGCTGTTCAGGTCCATGCTTCTCGCCGGCTCGCTGCTGGCCGGCGCCGCCCACGCCCAGGGATCGGACGTTTATGCGCTGGGCGAGGTGCAGGTGACCGCCCGCAACGGCGCGGGCGAGACGATCGGCGGGGCGAGCGTCTCGGGCGAGGAGCTGCGCAAGTTCGACAAGGCCAGCGTCGACCAGGCGCTGGACCTGATCCCCGGCGCGGCGGCGGGCGCCAGCGGCGGTTCGCGCAACGAGCGGCTTGTGTTCATTCGCGGCTTCGACCGCTTCCAGACCACCCTGTCGATCGACGGCGTGCGGGTGTTCCTGCCGGCCGACAACCGCATCGACTTCGCGCGCTTCCTGACGGCCGACCTTTCCGAGGTCCAGGTCTCCAAGGGCTATGTCTCGGTGCTCGACGGGCCGGGCGGCCTGGGCGGGGCCATCAACCTCGTGACCCGCAAGCCCTCGCGGCCCTTCGAGGGCGAGGTGCGGATGGGCGTCGGCCTCGACGGCGACGGCTCGCTGAACGGAAACACCGTGTCGGGCCGCATCGGTGGGCGGGGCCAGCGCTTCTACGCGCAGATCAGCGGCGCGCGCAGCGAGCGCACTCACTGGAAGCTGCCGGACGACTACCAGCCCACCACGCTCGAGAACGGCGGCAACCGCGACCACTCCGAAAGCGAGGATTGGCGCGTCAACCTCAAGGCCGGCTTCACGCCCAACGCCACCGACGAATACTCGATCACCTACACCCGCCAGGAGGGCGAGAAGAACGCGCCCTACCACGTCACCGACACGGCCAGCACGCGCTACTGGAGCTGGCCCTACTGGAACCTCGACAGCCTGGCCCTGCTGACCCGCACCAGGATCGCCGACAATGCGCAGCTGAAGACGCGTTTCTACCGCAACAGCTTCGAAAACGCGCTCTACTCGTGGGACAACGCCCGGCAGAACAGCCAGACCCTGGGACGGGCCTTCCGCTCCTACTATGACGACGTCGCCTATGGCGGGAACCTGGAGCTGGACGTCGACGTCACCGCCTCCAACACGCTGAAGGCCGCCGCCTTCTATCGCCGCGACAAGCACGTCGAATGGCAGCAGAGCTTCAGCCCGGCCTCGACCGAGCCGCGCCAGACGGTGATCGAGGACACCACGTCGCTGGCCCTCGAAGACACCCAGCGGTTCGGCGACAAGGTCGATCTGGTGGTCGGCGTCTCGCGCGACCGCCGCGACCTGAAGCAGGCGCAGGACTACAATTCGAACGCCTTCGTCTTCTATCCGATCACCGACGACGTGGCCTGGAACGGCCAGGCGGCCCTGGTCTGGCGGCCGATCGCCGACGTGCAGCTGCACGGCAGCGTCTCGTCGCGGGCCCGCTTCCCGACCCTGTTCGAGCGCTACAGCTCGCGCATGGGCCAGGCGGTGCCCAACCCGGACATCAAGGCCGAGCGGGCAGTGAACTACGAACTGGGCGCGGCCGTCGACTTTACCCCGCTGCTGAAGGTCGAGGGGGCGGTGTTCTACAGCGACGTGAAGGACGCCCTGATCCTGATCCCGGTGGCCCTGGGCGCGCCCTACGGCACGGTCAACCAGACCAAGAACGCCGGCGACGGCGAATATTACGGCCTGGAGGGCGGGGCGACGTTCAAGGCGAGCGACAGGCTGACCCTCGGCGGCAACTACACCTATCTGCACCGAAAGCTGACCGACCCGACGAACGCGGCCTTCCGCCCGACCGGCGCGCCGGATCACAAGCTGTTCGTCTATGCCGACTGGAGCGTGACCGACCGCCTGACCGTGACGCCCAGTGTCGAGGCGGCGTCCAAGCGCTGGACGGTGACCTCCAGTTCGCTGGTCAGCCCGGCCCGCTACTACAGCACCGGCGACTACGTTCTGGCCAACCTGACGGCCCAGGTGGCGGTGACGCCGAAGATCGACGTGGTGGTGGGGGCGCGCAACCTGCTGGACCAGAAGTACCAGCTGGTCGACGGCTTCCCCGAGGAAGGCCGCAACTTCCGCGCCGACCTGCGCGTGCGGTTCTAGGGAGCAATGCCGATGCGTCTTTCCCAAATTCTGGCCAAGATCCTGGCCGCCGGGCTCG
>JASGDR010000230.1:0-5857 GCA_047607095.1 Caulobacter sp. | reverse complement strand
TGCGCGACACCGCGCCCGGAGCCACCTACTACGCCACGCCCGGCAGAAAGCTGTAGATGACGCCTCAGGTCGACGCGCTCTACCGCCGCTACTGGCATCTGGTCGCTCACCGTTCGGAAGTGGCCGAGCCGGGCGCCTGGCTGCGCCTGGACTGGGCGTTCGGCGATCTCCTGGTGTTCAACGACGACGGCGAGATCGGCGTCTTCGACAATGTCTGCCCGCACCGCGGCGCGCGCTTCTTCGTCGGCGACCATGGGGTCGGGCCGATGCTGTGCCCCTATCACGGCTGGCGCTATGGCGGCGGCGCGCTGAAGCCGGCCCTCGCCAAGAGCTTCGATCCGGACGTCCTGGCCGCCCAGAAGATCGGTCGCTACGCCGCCGCCTGGTGCGGCGACTTCCTGTTCGTCGGCGTCGAGCCGGAGCAGGACCTGGCCGGGCAGCTTGGCGAGGCGGCCGGCAAGCTGGAGGCGGTTTCGCGCCTGATCACCGCCCGGCGCGACTTCCACGCCCTGCCTTTCGAGTGCGACTGGCGGGTGGCGGTCGAGAACGCGCTGGAGACCTACCACGTCAATCTGATCCACGGCTCGACCCTGGCGGGCCTGGCCATGGTGGAAAGAAGCCTGATCGTCGACGGGCCCAACCTGACCTGGGAGGGCGAGGTCACCGACAAGCGCGCGCTGCGCGGCCTTTCGGCGCTCAGCCGGTATTTCGACGCCGCGCAGGCCTATCAGGGCTACTGGACGATCTACGTCTTCCCGTTCGCCATGATCTCGTCGACCTTCGGCTATTCCTACGCCCTGCAGACCTATTTCCCGGCGAGGGAAGGGCGGCGGACGCACTTCTGCACCCGCTTTCTCGACGGTCGCATCCAGCCCGGGGCCGAGCGTGCTGTCGGCGGTTTTCTCGATTCCAGCGCCGAGATGAACCGGCGGATCTTCGACGAGGACCGCGAGATCTGCGAACGCGTCAGCCCCGCCTACGACATGGAAAAACCGGCGCGCGCCTTCGCCCGCTCGGAAGAGCGGCTGCGCCTGCTGCACGAACGCCTTCTGAACATGAAGCCGTGATCGATTTTTCTCGATCTTTCAGAGGCTTATGAGGAATTTTGGGCTCTACGGAGCGGCCTGCTCCGGCCATTTCGCGGCGAACATCTCCAGATAGGCCTTCTCCAGCGTCCGGGTGACCTGAACCTCGTCGCTGAAGGGCGCCTTGGCGAAGCCGTCCCAGGTGCGGTCGCGCAAGGCCTGCAGGTTCGCCGGATCGGCGCTGACCGCGGCGGCCTTGGCGACATAGTCGTCCCAGCTTTCCGCGACCAGGTCTGGCAGGCCCGCGCCCTCGACCAGCTGGGCGCCGATGCGGCTGTAGAAGGTCGGGCCGCGCATGGTGATCACCGGAACGCCGCGGGCCAGGGCCTCGAGCGTAGTGGTGCCGCCGGGGCAGGGGGAGGGGTCCAGCGAAAGGTCGATGCGGGCGAAGGCCTGCTCGTAGGCCTCGCCCTGGGCGTGGCCCTCGAAGGTCAGCCGTTCGGGCGCGATCCCGTGGGCGGCGAAGCGCGCCGTCGTGGCCCGCGCCAGCAGCGGATCCTCGAAATAGCGGTATTTGAGCAGCAGCCGCGAGTCCTCGACGGCGAGCAGAAGCCGCGACCAGCCGGCGATCGTCTCGGCGCTCAGCTTGGACGGATTGATGAAGCTGCCGAAGGTGACGGCGCCGGTCGCCAGGACGGGGGCGGGCGACGGCTGGGCCGGATCGGCCCGGAACGGCGCCGAGATCGGTTCCACCGGCCACACCGTTTCGGAGAACAGCGTCTCCATGCCGGGCGTCAGGATCGACTTGGAATGGATCGCGTAGTCCATCGAGCGCAGGCCCGTGGTCTGCTGGTAGTTCAGCCATGTGGCCTGCACGGGCGCGGCCCGGCGGGCGAAGATTCCGAGCCGAGAGCCCGAGGTATGGCCCCAGGCGTCGATCAGCACGTCGATCCGGTCTTCACGCACCAGGGCCGCGGCCTCGTCGTCCTTCAGCTCGCCGATCGGGCGGATCGTGGGCGCGCAAGCCCAGTCCGGCGTATCTCCGGCGGCGTGCGGATAGAGGAAGATCTCGAACCGCTCGGCGTCGTGGTGGTCCAGCAGCGGCGCCATGAACTGGCGGATCTGGCCGTCGGCGAAGGTCGGCGCGACATAGCCCACGCGCAGGCGGCGGCCGGCCAGCGGCTCGGGCGGCTGGGCGCTGGTCGATACGGGGGTCTCGAAGCGCTCGGCCCAGGCCTTGGCGGCGACGGCGTGCCGGGCCACGCCGTCGGGAACCATGAACAGGCTGTAGAGCTCGAATTGCTGGGCCGCGGCGCTCTTGGGCATCATTTCGGAGACGGCGCGGAAGGTGTCGTTGGCCTCCACGGCGCGGCCCTGGTGCAGGAACGCCAGGGCCAGCGACACCAGCTGCTGGGGCTCGTCGCGTCCGGCGATCACGGCCAGGCCCAGGGCCACCGAGGCGGTGGCCGGATAGTTGGCGTTGTAGAGCCGATGTCCGATCTGCAACGCATAGTCGGCGTCGGTGGTCAGCCGCTTGGCGTCGCCGCCCATGCCGCGCACGACCGCCAGTCCGTGCGTCAGGCGCGCGTCGTTCAGCATCTGCAGTCCGCCGTTCAGATCGCCGTTGGCCAGCAGCGCCGAGGCCAGCCAGTACAGCGGTTCGGACGTGCCGGGAGCCTTGGCGACGGCGGCCTTGGCCGTGTGCAACGCCACGGCCGGTTTGCCGCCCAGCAGTGCGTTACGGGTGCGAAGAATATCCTGATCGGGAGCGGCCATGGATTACGACGGATGTCCGGGCTGAACCGCGCGCCCCCCATGGACGAAACGAGTCACCTGACCGCCGATTGTAATCGATCGCCCTGATCGCCAGAAAGCCGTTGCAGGGAATGACGGCGCGCCGAAACCGGCTTCGCTACGCGGCTGCCACAACATTATTTCTGATAATATTCCTTAGGCGATGTATGTGGAGGCGGCCCTTCAGCGTCGCTGTCATGGTGTTGCTGACTCAAAATTCTGCGGGTCGCAGGCCCTGCGTACATTTCAAGGAATATATTCCTATAGTCGCGACGCGGCGGTTCTTGAACCAGTCGAACGCCGCGTCGAACAGGGCTGTCCGGCGCGACCGCAGCGATCTGAGCGAACAATAGGAAGGTCAAGCTGCGCAGTGATCAGTTCGAACGCGCGCCATGCGCGGATCTTCGCCGGCGGTCGGTCGTGGACCTGGAAGCTGTTCAGCTCTTAGGAATATATTCCTAACTGTGGGCGCTTCCCGCTTTTGCAGTCGGAGACGTTTGTCCGCCCCTCCCCCTCAAGAGAGGGGCGGATAATAAATTCTCTCGATCTCACTTACCCTGTGTGTTTTTCATAGGGAAAAGCGCGATCGGAATTGATCTCTCTTCAGTATCGACGGCAGAGTTTGCTTCAGTTCCGTCAATTTTGGAAGCAAACAGGTTCGACGGAGTTACCCGTCGCAACCAACCGTAATATGGCACTGAAGTTCACAAAGTAAATATGCTTCGCCGCCATCGTCCTGCAGCATCAATGGAGAGCATTGGGCGATACAGTTTCCGAACTCCAAGAACTCCGCGTATCCACACGGAGCAGCGCCGGACACCGACGCCAGTTCACTATCGGTAATTTCTCGCATTGCTCTCCCCTTTTGTACGATTAATGACTTTCGAAGCTTCCGATACCACCACTACCTTGTCAACATAAAGTAGCGCGCGGCTCAAACCTACTTTGCGTTGAGGGCGGGCCGGGCGGAAATGCACGGCTCGAAGCAGCGACCGTCCTTCCCCGTGACCGTGGCCCGTTCGATCGCGGCCCTCAAAGCGAATCCTGCGTGGCCCGGGCCGCCGGCCGTTCTCTCGGACGCTGCAGATTGAGGAGCTGGGCGTAGGGGCCGTCCTCATCGACCATGTCGTCGTGGGACCCGGACTCGACCACCTGTCCGCCGTCGATGACGTGGATGCGGTGGGCGTTGCGTATGGTGGCCAGGCGGTGGGCGATGACGATGGTGGTTCGTCCACGCGTCAGTTGATCGATCGCATGCTGGATCTGGCGTTCGGAGGCGGGATCCTGGGCGCTGGTGGCTTCGTCGAGCAGTAGGATCGGCGCGTCGCGCAGCAATGCGCGGGCGATGGATATGCGCTGCCGCTGTCCGCCCGAAAGGCCAAGTCCGTTCTCGCCCAGGCGCGTTCGCAGCCCCAGCGGCGTCTGGGCCGCGAAGTCCTGGACGCCGGCCGCCAGGGCCGCGGCCTCGACCTCGGCGTCCGTGGCGTCCAGTCGGCCGTGGCGGATGTTGTCGGCGATGGTGCCGTCGAACAAGGCGACGTCCTGGCTGACCAGGGCGATGTTGTCGCGCAGCGAGCCGAGGCTCACCTCGCGCACGTCGGCCCCGTTGACCAGCACCCTTCCCTGGTCGGGATCATGGAAGCGAGCGATCAGGTTGAAGAGCGTGCTCTTGCCCGCGCCGGTCGGACCGACCAAGGCCGTCACCTGCCCGGCCGGAGCGGTGAAGCTCACCCCCTTGAGGACCTCTTCTCCCCCTGCCCCGTAGCTGAAGCGCACGTCCTCGAACGCCACCGAGCCCGAAAGCCGCGGCAGCGTCGACGCCGTCGGCGAAACCCGCACCAGCGGCTCGCGGTCCATCAGCGCGAACACCCGCTCGGCCGCCGCCAGCCCCGTCTGAAGATCGATATTGACCCGCGCCAGGGATCGAAGCGGCTGATAGGCGCCGTAGACCGCTCCCACGAAGACGAGGAAGCTGCCGGGCGTCATGGCCTGCCCGACCACCAGGCCGCCTCCGTAGATCATTATTCCCGCGATCGCGAGGCCGCCCAGGCCGTCGAAAACGGGAAGGATCGCGGCCTGAACCTTCGTCGTGGTGATCAGATGTTCCGCGGCCAGGTCGGCTTGCCGACGAACCTGCTCTTCCACGACCGCTTCCAGGCGATAGGCGTGGACCAGCCGCACGCCGCCCAGTGCTTGGGTGAGGCTGGCGCTCAGGTTCCCGATCATTCCCTGGGCTTTCGACGACGCCTCGCGAACTCGCCGTCCCAAATAGATCAGCGGCAGGATCGACAGAGGCGCGGCCATGATGCTGAACAGCGCCATCTTCCAGTCGGTGTAGAACATCAGTCCTATCATTCCGCCGATCGTCATCAGGTCTTTGCCGACCCGCAAAAACAAGTTGCAGACAATGGTCCGCAACAGGCTGACGTCGTAGGTGAACACGCCGACCAAGGCGCCGGATGGAACGGCCTGAGAATTTCCGAGATCTTGATACAGAAGGCGCCCCCACAGCTTCTTCTGCAAATCCAGGACGATATTCTGCCCGAACGCCGTCAGCAAACCGCTCTGGACGTAGCTGGCCATGCTGCGCAGGACGAAGATGCCCACTACGGCTCCGCCGATCAGCCAAAGCAGGCGGCCGTCCTTGGCGATGAAAACCCGGTCGACGAGCGGTCCCATCAGATAGGTGTAGGCCGAAGCCATGCCGGCGATGACGGCCATGCAGGCGAAGGACACGATCAGCAGCGCCAAATGGCGATGCAGCGATTCCTTGTAAAGCCTGCCGATCAAGGCCCACGAATTGGTCGGTCGGGGAGCTGGCGTCGCGGTCGGTTCCGACATCATCATTCGCCTTCTCAGTTGACGTAGGGAGGGGGCTGGCCGCCCCGGCCGGCGATCGAACTTTCGCCGGCTCCGCTCGGACGCTGCAGATTGAGGAGCTGGGCGTAGGGGCCGCCCTCATCGACCATGTCGTCGTGGGACCCGGACTCGACCACCTGTCCGCCGTCGATGACGTGGATGCGGTGGGCGTTGCGTAT
>JASGDR010000229.1:0-13390 GCA_047607095.1 Caulobacter sp. | reverse complement strand
GCGATGTCGGCGCGCGCCCGCTCGCCCAGCGCGGCGCGCCGGGCGGGGTCCTCGGCGAGGCTCCTCAGGGCGTCGGCCGCGGCCGCGGCGTCGACCTCGGCCCAGACCTGCCCCGGCGGATAGATCCGCTGCGGATCGGCGACCGGAACCAGGCTGAAGGGCAGCAGCACGCTGTTGTCGGCCGTCATGAAGTCGGTGTTGCCCGACCAGCCGGTGGCCACGACGCAGCGGCCCAGGGCCATGGCCTCGGCCATCACCAGCCCGTAGCCCTCGGCGCGATGGGTGGAGAGCACGATGTCGGCACCGGCGATCAGGGCCAGCGTCCCGGCGTCGTCGAGCGATTCCTCGATCAGCACCAGATCGGCGCGGCCCGCGAAGCGCTCGCGCAGCGCGGTCATGTCGCGCGGCGAGGCCTCGCCGCCCAGCACCTTGCACACCAGCACCCGGTCGTCACGCGCCTCGGGAAAGGCCGTCAGGAAGGCCGAGACCGCGGCGTCCGGGTTCTTACGGGCCCGAGACGAGCGCATGTCGAACATGACCAGCACCACGACCGCCGCCTCGGGCACGCCGAAACGGGCGCGGTCGGGCCGCACCGCCGCCATCGACGGCAGGACGTGCGGCGCGACCCGTACGACGGGAGCGCCCGCCCCTTGCCCCACCGCCTCGATGACCGCGTCGGCGACGAAGCGGCTGGGCGCCCAGATCTCGTTGAGCCCGCGCGCGGCCCTGGCCCAGCGGCGCGGCAGGCGCGGCAGCTCCCAGGCCCACACGCCGATCCGATAGCGCCCCGCCAGGGCTTCCGGAGGAAAGGCGGCGAGCAGGCGCAGCAGTTCGGGCGCATTGCAGTGGGCGATCCAGACGCCGCCGGGCGCTCCCGGCGGCTCGGCCGCCCGGTCGATGCGCGAGGCCAGGATCGGCTCGATGTCGTGGGTCTCGACCGGCAGCCCCTCCGCCGCCAGGCCGCGGACGGTGGCCCGACCGGCGACGGCAACGCCGAAGGCGCGATGCATGAAGCCGCTGACCACCAGCGGCCCGGGAGAAACTTCGGAGAGCGGGGTCGGCGCCAGACGCGCCGACCGCGGGCCGAACAGGCCGGCCCCGACGGCGCCGATGGCCGCCCGGCCGGCGGCCCCGCGCCATCGCTCGGGCAGGGGCAGACCGCGCCAGGCCCTACGTAGCAGAGCCGCGGCGGTCATGAGCCGGCGACGCCGGCGTCAGACCCGGACCGAGCCAAGATTGGCCCCGTACCAGTCGTAGGTGCGCTTGAGGCCCTCGCCCAGGCTGACCCTGGCCTCCCAGTCCAGCGCCGTGATGCGCGAGACGTCGTAGCCGCGGACCAGCTGGCCCTTGGGCTTGGTCACGTCCCAGACGATCTCGCCCTCGTAGCCCGACACCTCGGCCAGGGTCTCGACCAGGGTGCGGATCGGGACCGACTTGCCGGTGGCGGTGTTGAAGGCGCCCGTCCCGCGTTCGGCGACGCGGATGAAGGCCTCGGCGGCGTCGCCCGCGAACAGGAAGTCGCGGGTCGGCGTGCCGTCGCCCCAGATGGTGATGCTGGGCAGGTTCTCGCGCTTGGCGCGGTGGAAGCGCGACACCAGCGAGGGCACGACGTGGCCGTAGACCTCGTCGAACCGGTCGCCCGGGCCGTAGAGGTTGGTGCAGATCAGATAGCCGAAATCCAGCCCGTACTGGCCCTTGTAGGCCTCGAGCTGGGCCAGCATCGCACGCTTGGCATGGCCGTAGGGGCCTTCCGAGCCGTGCGGCGCGCCCAGCCACAGGTCGTCCTCGCGCATCGGGATCGGCACCAGGTCGGAATAGATCGCGGTGGTGCCCGCGGCCACGACCTTGCGCGCGCCGACCCGGCGCGAGACCTCGACGACGTTGAGGTTGATCTTGGCGTTCTCGTAGAAGGCCTGTCCGCCGAAGCTGATGTTGCCCTGCACGCCCGTGACCCGGCCGGCGAGGTGGAACACCACGGTCGGGGCGAAGTCGCGCCAGACCGCCTCGACCGCCGCCTCGTCCAGCAGGTCGCAGTCGGCGCGGGTCGGGGCCCGCAGGGCGCCGGCCCGGCCGTCCAGCGCGGACAGGAGGGCCGTTCCCAGCACCCCGCCCGCGCCCGTGACGAGTACGCGCTCAGCGCTCAGATCAATCTGCTGATCGCTCATGACTTACACGTATCCGCTGGTCGTTAGCCGACGATGCCCTGGTGGTTCCAATGCAGCGAACCCTCACGATAGCGGGCGCGGTCGGTCTCGACCATCTCGGTGACCAGTTCCTGCAGGCTGGTGGTGGGCGTCCAGCCGAGCTTTTCCTTGGCCTTGGTGGCGTCGCCGATCAGCAGCTCGACCTCGGCCGGGCGGAACAGCTTGGTCGACACCTGGGTCAGCAGCTTGCCGGTCTTGGCGCAGCGGCCGACCTCCTCGACGCCCTCGCCTTCCCAGACCACGTCGATGCCCGCGGCCTGGAAGGCCAGGGTGACGAAGTGGCGGACCGAGTGGGTCTCGCCGGTGGCCAGCACGAAGTCGTCGGCTTCGTCGTGCTGCAGGATGCGCCACATGCCTTCGACGAAGTCGCGGGCGTGGCCCCAGTCACGGCGAGCATCGAGGTTGCCCAGGGTCAGGACGGTGTCCACGCCCTCGGCGATCAGGGCCACCGAACGGGTGATCTTGCGGGTGACGAAGGTCTCGCCGCGGACCGGGCTCTCGTGGTTGAACAGGATGCCGTTCGACCCGAAGATGTTGAAGCCCTCGCGATAGTTCACCGTCAGCCAGTAGGCGTAGAGCTTGGCCACCGCGTAGGGGCTGCGCGGATAGAACGGGGTCTTTTCGGTTTGCGGCACCTGCTGCACCAAGCCGTACAGCTCCGAGGTCGAGGCCTGGTAGAAGCGGGTCTTGTTCTCCAGCTTCATGGTGCGGATGGCTTCCAGGAAGCGCAGCGCGCCGACGCCGTCGGCGTTGGCGGTGTATTCCGGGGTCTCGAAGCTGACCGACACGTGGCTCTGGGCGGCGAGGTTGTAGATCTCGTCCGGCTGGACGTCGGCCACCAGGCGCATGATCGACGAGGAATCGGTCAGGTCGCCGTAGTGCAGCAGGAAGCGGTCGTTGTACTCGGGGTTGTTGCGCAGCTTCTCGATGCGGAACTCGTTGTACCACGAGCTGCGGCGACGGAAGCCGTGGACCGTGTAGCCCTTCTGCAGCAGGAGTTCGGCCAGGAACGTGCCGTCTTGGCCGGTCACACCGGAAATGATCGCTGAACGAGCCATGTATATGCCTGATTAGAGAATGGTTCGGGGGAGTCGGCTTTCGACGCCGGGTTTAACGCTTCGGCCTGCGAATGCCCATCACCAGACGCAACGCCTTGCCGCCGCCCCTGATGATCCACGGGGGAAGCGGCAGCGTCTTGAGCAGGCTGACGATGATGTCGCGTCGCTCCTGCTCCGGCAGCGCGGCGATGGCCGCGGCGGTGATCGGCATGCCGGCCGGCGCCGCCTCGGTCAGGGCCTTGACCGTCGGCGTGGTGTAGCGCGCCAGGACCGCCACGGCCTTGCCGGCCTCGTAGGGCTGCTGGCCGATCGCCCGCAGGCGCTCGTACAGCTTCAGATCCGCCGAGCACAGCGGCGCGTCCACCACCGGGGGCTTGGCGAAGGTCTCGTGCAGGTAGGTCAGCATGCCCGACCAGGCCATGAACTGGAACGCGCCGCTGGCCCTGACCAGCGCGTCGCGCCGGAACATGAAGTTGGCCAGGGTCAGCATCGGCGTCGGACGCTTGCCGACCGGGCGGGCGTAGTCGGCGTACTCGGCGCCGTCGAACAGGCGCTGGGCCGGGTCGTAGTGGCGGATGACCACGCCGGTGCGAACCGCCGGGCCGCCGCTCTGCGCCAGGGCCTCGGTCAGGCGGGCGCCGTAATCGGTGAAGACCCGTTCGTGGCCGAGGAAGACGCTGACATAGTCGCCCTGCAGGCCGCCGAGCACCTCGGCCAGCACGAAGCCGATGGAGTTGGGGCTGTCGCCGATGCTCATCGTGGTGGAGACCACCTCGATGGCCCCCTCGGGCAGGAAGTCGAAGGCGCGCGGCGCGGCCGGCGGCCCGCGCATGACCAGGGTCACCTTGGTGCGCACGCCCGGCATGGCGCACAGGTCGGTCAGCAGGTCCTGCGGCAGCGGGGCGTTCTCGTCCAGCGCCAGGACGACGGCGTCCAGGGTGGGAGTGGTTTCGGGGGTCAGGGCCGCGATCTTGGCGGCCCGGGCGTCGCGGGCGGCCGCATAGGCCGTGAAGGCGCCGAGCAGTTGCCGGTGCAGCGCGTAGAACTCGGTGAACTTGTTCTGCAGCGCCGAGGCCTTGGCGAAAGCCGCCTCCGGATTGGCGTTGAAATGCGCCAGGGCGGACAGCAGGAAGCCGGCGTCCAGCTGGCCGTCCGGCCCGAGCGGAACCTCGACGACCTCGTCCTTGAAGTAGCGCGACACGAAGGGGTTCTGGTCGGCGAAGACCAGCGCGCCGGCGGCGGCGCCTTCGAACAGCCGGTTGGACATGATGCCCGAACGGATGTGCGCCTGCGACGAGAAGGCCAGCACGGCGCCGCTGCGGCCGAGCTCCTCGATCAGCGTGCGGCCGTCGAAGGGCACGGCGTACTTGTAGCCCTTGAAGCCCTCCCACACGCGCACGCCGCGAACCTGTTCGGGACCGAAGATGTCGAGCACGCCGTGCTCGTCGAGCCGGGTGAGCAGCGCGTCGAACCGGCCCTTGGCCTTCGAAAGCCGCTCCCAGTTGATGCCGCAATAGGCGAAACGGCGATCGTCGCGCAGGCGGGCCGGAACGATCGGTCCCGAAAGCGTGTGGTTGACCTGGACGAAGGGCGTGCCGTCGTAGGTGTCGCCCAACTCGCCGCGCATCATCCGATCGACGGCCGGCGACCCACACACGAAGTAGCCATCGTGACTCAACTGATTGTCGAGATAAGGACTCAACCCCCACTCGACGTAGAAGTCGACCGGATTCCACAAAGCGCCCCACGAAAAGCAATCGTAGGTCTTCGCGGTTTCATAGTGGAGGGAGATGACGAAATCGACGTCATCCTGCGTAATCTTTCTGCGTGGACCGTTCAGTATAAAGCCCAAACGATCGACCTCGACGACGTCTACGCCGATAAGGCTGCAGGCAGAGCGAAATCTTTCTATACTTTCGTGCTCAGCGGCAGCTTGATCAGGCCACAACCTGATTATCGCAACCTTCTTCTTGAAAACACCAATTCGGTCAAGCTCTTCGGCCATAGAAGCTGGCCAGTAGGCCGCGCCTCGCACATCCGAATACCCTTGAACAGCCATTCCAAGATCTCCACCGAACTTCCGTCCGCCACCCCACCGGTCGAAGCAGAGGCTTTCGTCCGCTAACATAGCGGCGCATTCGCGCAAACACCTATCGACGCCAAAGTCGCAAAGATTGGCGAAGAACGGGAAAGTGGCGTGAAACGACGGAAACGACGCTTGCTTGCGCCATCGACGGTCTGGTACGACCCGGCCTGATTTGCCAACCGGTGCGATGGGGGCGAGCGTTTATGAAGGCTATCATTTTGGCAGGTGGCCTCGGGTCTCGCCTTGGCGAGGAGACCGACACCAAGCCTAAGCCAATGGTGAGCGTGGGTGAGCGCCCTATTCTTTGGCACATCATGAAAATATATAGCCAACACGGCATAAACGACTTTATCGTGTGCCTGGGCTATAAGGGTTATGTGATCAAAGAGTTCTTCGCGAACTACTTTCTGCATACCTCGGACGTGACGTTCGACGTCGCCAAGAACAGCATGGAAGTGCACCGCAACGCGGCCGAGCCCTGGCGGGTCACCCTGATCGAAACGGGCGCCGACTCCATGACCGGCGGTCGCCTCAAGCGTGTCCGCGAACATGTCGCCGACGAGGAAGCCTTCTGCCTGACCTATGGCGACGGCGTCGCCGACGTCGACATCACCGCGCTAGTCGATTTCCATCGCAAGCACGGCAAGCTGGCCACCCTGACGGGCGTGCGCCCGCCGGGCCGCTTCGGCGCCCTGACGCTGGACGGCACGACGGTCGAATCCTTCGAGGAAAAGCCCGTCGGCGACGGCGCCTGGATCAACGGCGGCTTCTTCGTGCTGTCGCCCAAGGTCATCGACTATGTCGAAGGCGACGACACCGTCTGGGAACAAGGCCCGATGCGCGGCCTGGCCGCCGACCGCCAGCTGGAAACCTATTTCCACGACGGTTTCTGGCAGTGCATGGACACCCTGCGCGACCGACGTACGCTCGAAGATCTTTGGGCGTCCGGAAAGGCGCCGTGGAAATCGTGGTAGAGGCCTACGAGAACGCATCCTTCTGGCAAGGCAAGCGCGTCTTCCTCACCGGACACACGGGCTTCAAGGGGTCGTGGCTCAGCCTGATGCTGCAGCGCCGGGGCGCCCTGGTGCACGGCTTCGCGCTGCCGCCGCTGGAAGGCTCCAAGCTGTTCGCCGCCGTCGAGGCCTCCGAGGCCCTGCAGTCGTCGACCATCGGCGACATCCGCGACCAGGCCGTGCTCGAGGCCGCGCTGAAGCGCAGCGAAGCCGACGTGGTGCTGCACCTGGCGGCCCAGCCGCTGGTGCGTCTGTCCTACGCCGACCCCGTCGGCACCTACGCCACCAACGTCATGGGCACCGTCCACCTGCTCGACGCGACCCGTCGGCAGGAAACGGTCCAGGCGACCGTCGTGGTCACCAGCGACAAGTGCTACGAGAACCGTGAATGGTTCTGGGGCTATCGCGAAGACGAGGCGATGGGCGGATACGACCCCTACAGCAACAGCAAGGGTTGTTCCGAACTGGTCGCCAGCGCCTTCCGCCGCTCCTACTTCGGCCCCAAGTCGCGCAACCGCGTCGGCTCGGGCCGCGCGGGCAACGTGATCGGCGGCGGCGACTGGTCCGCCGACCGCCTGCTGCCCGACCTGATCCGCAACTGCCTCGACGGCGCCCCGACACCGATCCGCAACCCGGTGGCGGTGCGTCCCTGGCAGCACGTTCTCGAACCCCTGTCGGGCTATCTGCGCCTGGCCGAGGAACTGGCCGGCGACAAGGGCGAGACCTTCGCCGACGGCTGGAACTTCGGTCCCGACGCCAGCTCCGAGCGGACGGTCAAGGACGTGGTGGAAGCCACCTGCCTGGCCTGGGGCGACGGCGCCAGCTGGCAGGTCGACGCCGGGGACCACCCGCACGAAGCCGGCTATCTGAAGCTCGACTCCTCCAAGGCCCGCCGCCTGCTGAACTGGGCGCCGGCCTGGGACTTCGGCCAGACCATCGCCAAGACCGTCGAGTGGTATCAGGCCGAGGCTCGCGGAGACGACCTTGTCGCCGTGTCACAGAATCAGATTTCAGAATATTTCGCCGCCGTCGCGGCGCGCTAAGGACTCAAAGTTGATGGCCGACGCCTCCAAATCCGCCGAAGAGCTCCGCAAGCAGATCCTCGAGCTGACCGCCGAGTACGCTCGCGTCGCGCACGCGCCCAAGCCCTTCGTGCCCGGCGAGTCCGCCGTCGCCGTGGCCGGCAAGGTGTACGACCACACCGACATGGTGTCGCTGGTCGACTCCTCGCTGGACTTCTGGCTGACCACCGGCCGCTTCAACACCGCCTTCGAGGCCAAGCTCAGCAAGTTCCTGGGCATCCGCCGCGGCGTGCAGACGGTGAACTCGGGCTCGTCGGCCAACCTGGTGGCCCTGACCGGCCTGACCTCGCACATGCACGGCGAGCGCGCGCTGAAGCCCGGCGACGAGGTGATCACCTGCGCCACCGGCTTCCCGACCACGGTCAATCCGAGCCTGCAGAACGGTCTGACGCCGGTGTTCCTCGACATCGACATCCCGACCTACAACATGGACATGAGCAAGCTCGAGGAAGCGATCTCGCCCAAGACCAAGGCCATCATGCTGGCCCACACCCTGGGCAATCCCTTCGACCTCGACGCCGTCATGAAGGTGGCCGAGAAGCACAACCTGTGGGTCGTCGAAGACTGCTGCGACGCCCTGGGCGCCACCTACAACGGCAAGCTCGTCGGCACCTTCGGCGACGTCGGCACGGTCAGCTTCTACCCCGCCCACCACATCACCATGGGTGAAGGCGGCGCGGTGTTCACCTCCGACCCGGCCGTGCGCCGGGCGATGGAGGCGGTCCGCGACTGGGGCCGCGACTGCTGGTGCGAACCGGGCATGGACAACACCTGCAAGCGCCGCTTCGACTGGCAGCTGGGCGACCTGCCCTACGGCTACGACCACAAGTACACCTACTCGCACCTGGGCTATAACCTGAAAATCACCGACATGCAGGCGGCGGTCGGTCTGGCCCAGATGGATCACCTGGAAGCCTTCATCAAGGCGCGCCGCGACAACTTCGACTACCTGAAGGCCGGCCTGAAGCAGTTCGAGGAATTCCTCATCCTGCCGGAAGCCACGCCCAACAGCGATCCGTCGTGGTTCGGCTTCCTGCTGACCGTGCGCAAGGACGCGCCGTTCACGCGCGACGACCTGGTCAAGCACCTGAACAGCGTCAAGGTGGCCACCCGCCTGCTGTTCGGCGGCAACCTGATCCGCCAGCCCTACATGAAGGACCGCGAGTACCGCGTGGTCGGCGACCTGACCAACGCCGACATCATCGTCGACAGCACCTTCTGG
This sequence comes from Caulobacter sp., assembly GCA_047607095.1. Lineage (GTDB taxonomy): Bacteria > Pseudomonadota > Alphaproteobacteria > Caulobacterales > Caulobacteraceae > Caulobacter. The sequence continues at coordinate 4,725 of JASGDR010000229.1, read as the reverse complement.
ATCGGCGTCTATCCCGGCCTGACCACCGACCATCTCGACTACATGATCGACCAGATCGGCAGCCTCATCCGGCAGAAGGCCTGAGGCCGATGGGCCGCAGCGTTCTCGTCACCGGGACCTCCGGCTTCCTCGGCGCACATGTCTGCGGCGCCCTGGCCGCCGCCGGGTGGCGAGTGAACGCCGCCGTCCGGCCGACCAGCGTGCTCGACCGGCTGGAAGCGCTCTGCCCGAGCGCCCGGCCGGTCGATCTCGACTTCGACCTCGCGCCGGACGCTCTGGGCGGGATCATCCGCGACCTGAACGTCGAGGCCGTCGTCCACTGCGCCGCCTATGGCGTGGACTATCGCCAGAACGACACCGCCCAGGCCCTGGCCTTCAATGTCGGCTTCACCGCCCGGCTGGTTGAGGCCTCCGCCGCCGTCGGCCTTGGACAGTTCGTCCATATCGGCACCAGCAACGAATACGGCCTCGCCGACGGCCCGATCGACGAGACGACGCCGCTCAATCCGGTCGGCGCCTACGGGTCGAGCAAGGCCGCGGGCCTGATCGTCGCGCGTGAACGCGCCAAGGCTCTGGGCCAGCGTTTCGTCGCCGCCCGCGTCTTCGGCATGTACGGCCCGCTCGAAGGCAGCCACAAATTCGTGCCGCAGGTGATGGCGGCGGCGCGCGACGGCGGCGCCCTGGACCTGACGGCCGGCGAGCAGATCCGTGACTACGCCTATGTCGGCGACGTCGCCGAGGCCTGCGTGGCCATGGCCGACGGGGCCGGCGACGACGGCCTGGTCGTCAATCTCGCCTCGGGACGCCCGGTGACCCTGCGCGCCCTCGGCGACGCGGCGGCCGAGGCGGCCGGCGGGCGGGGCGTCCTGAACTGGGGCGCCAAGCCCTATCGTCCCGGGGAACCAATGTCCGTCGTGGGCGTAGCGGACCTCGCGCGAAAGACCCTCGGCTGGAGCGCCAGGACGTCCCTGGCGGACGGCATGGCCCTTACCGCCAAGTACGAACCCTCTCGGAGTGCACGTCTATGAAGATCCTGGTCAACGGCGGGTGCGGCTTCCTGGGAAGCAACCTTGCGTCCAAGGCCATTCAGGACGGCCATCAGGTCTGGGTGTTCGACAATCTCTCGCGCACCGGCTCGACCGAGAACCTGCAGTGGCTCAAGCAGTTCGGCCCCTTCGAGTTCGTGCACGGCGACACCCGCAGCGCCGAGGATCTGGTGAACGTCGTCTCGCGCGTGCGTCCCGACGCCGTCTTCCACCTGGCCGGCCAGGTGGCCATGACGACCTCGATCGACCGTCCGCGCAAGGACTTCGAGATCAACACCGTCGGCACCTTCAACCTGCTCGAGGCCGTCCGCATCCACGCGCCCGAAGCGATCGTGATCTACTCCTCGACCAACAAGGTCTACGGCGACCTCGAATGGACGCCCTACGAGGAGCGAGCCACCCGCTATCATCCGACCGAGCTGCCGCTGGGCTTCGACGAGACCGCCCCGCTCGAGTTCCATTCGCCCTACGGCGCCTCGAAGGGCGCCGCCGACCAGTACATGCTCGACTACCACCGGATCTTCGGCGTCCGGACCGTGGTCTTCCGTCACTCGTCGATGTACGGCGGCCGCCAGTTCGCCACGACCGATCAGGGCTGGGTGGGCTGGTTCTGCCAGAAGGCCGTCGAGCAGGCCGGGTCGTCGAACGTTCCGCCGTTCACGATCGCCGGCAACGGCAAGCAGGTCCGCGACGTGCTCCACGCCGAGGACATGAAAACCCTCTACTTCGCCGCCATCGCCAACATCGACAAGGCGCAGGGCCAGGCCTTCAACATCGGCGGCGGCATGGACAACAGTCTGTCCCTGCTCGAACTGTTCGCGCTGCTCGAGGAATATGTCGGCGTGCCGCTGCGCTACGAACAGACGCCCTCCCGTCCGAGCGACCAGCGCGTCTTCGTCGCCAACATCGCCAAGGCCCAAGCGCTGCTGGGCTGGAAGCCGGCCGTGAGCGCGCGCGACGGCATCGGGCGCATGGTGGAGTGGACCCGCACCTTCGCCCTCGGCTGAGGCTGGCCCCCCATGATCGCCATGGACCTGAAAAGGCGTGCGAACACGGCGGTCGAAAGCCTCCGATCGATCCGGCTGGCCGATCTTCAAAAGGTCTACGGCGGCCGGCGGCCGCCGCTCGAAGCCCTGGCGGCCGCGCTCAACGAGCCTCGGCCCGACCCGAACCTCGTCGAGGCCCTGAAAACCGGGTGGACGGGCGTCCAGGCCGGCCAGGCGCTGGCGGCCGCCATCATGGAGAGCGGCGCCCCCACTCGCGCGGGCCTGGAGGCGATGCTCCACGCCGTGGTCGAGGCCAACCCCGGCCACCCGGCGAAGACGATATCGGCCAAGGCGGCCAAGGCGGTTTTCCTGGCCAACGACATCCACCCGATAGGCGATCTCCATCGGGTGAACGTGCGCCTGCCCAAAGACGCGGTCGGGCGCGGCGACCATGTCCTGCTCATCGATCGACGGATGCCCGCCCAGGCCTGGATCCTGGCCCGGGTGGAAGTCTGGCGCCCGGAGCAGGGCGACCTGCATTTGGCGATCGAGGCCTTCCGGCACGGCTCCGAACAAGCCCGCATCCTCGTGCGCCCGTCGCTGGCCGTGGTGGTCTCGGCAAACGAGACGAACGCTCTACGTGCGAGCGCGCTGAAGAGCGCGCTCATCGGCGCGGCGGCCGCGCTGGTCAACACGCCCGTCAACAAGCTCAAGCGCGCCCGCAGCAGGCGCGCCTCGCCCCGTGAAGGCTAGAACCGTCATGACAGCTCGACGTACATCCAAGCCGGCTGCGATATTCCCCGTCAGCGCGCGCCGTCCAACCACCCTGACCGATCTTCGTCGGGTGGCCGCTCCCGCGGCCGACGACCTTTCCCTCCTGGCCGCCCACTATTCCGAGACGCTGGACGGCGAAATGGCGCGGATTATCGTCGATGGCCTCGGCGACGACGCCCGCGCATGGTTCGCCGAGCGAACCCGGCGCCTAAGTCCGCGCGCCGCCGCCACGCTGCTTCACCAGTACGTCCGCAAACATGATCCGCGCCATCCGTTCCGCTGGGACGCCAGGAGCGCCTTCGTGGCCGCCCTGGCCAACGACATGCGCCCTATCGAGAACGGCCGTCTCCGCCTCTCCGCTTCTCCCGGCCACGGCTTCACGGCGGGCATGACGGTGGTGCTCGCCTCGCTCGACCAGCCGCTGGACGTCTGGCGCCTGTGTGTCGTCGAGACCGCCGCGCCTCGTCTGGTGATGTTCAAGATCCTCGTCGAGCACAAGCAGCCGCTGTCGGTGCGGCACCTGGAAGCATCGGCCCTGGCCGTCGGCTGGAGGGGCGATCCCGAGCGCCTTCTGAAGAGCCTGAAGCTTCCCGTGGACGAAGAGCCTCAGAGCCTCCTGAAGGAGCCGAGCTTCGCCAAGGGCCTCGACCGCAAGAGCGCCTGGAAAACCCATACCGCCCCTGCGAACGAAACATTCGAAACCAAGACGGGCGAAGTCCTGCGCGTTTCGACCAAGATCGAGCGCCCCTTCATCGCGGCGTTCCACCAGGTGGTCGATCGCTACCGCGCGATCGGCGGCTTCCATTACGGCGCCCAGTTCCGCAGCCTCAAGAACACGGCCAACGTCGCCCTGCGACTGGTGGCGCTGACGCCGGAAGGCGAGGTCGTGCTGGACGCCTTCAACTTCAACCTGCCGCCGTCGGAGACTTGGCTGCCGCTGCGTCGAACCGTGCTTCACGACTACGCCGGCAAGGTCCGCTTCGAGATGGGCGTCCTGAATCTTCGGGCGGGCGGGGCGGTCGAAATCACCGCGCCCTTCCTTGAAACACGCGCGACGGTTACGCGCAGAAACCCTGCACAGGGGGAGTGACGTGGACATATCCGAAATCATTTCCGGCTTCCGCGGTCTCGACGCCCCCGGGGCCGACGCCGTGTTCCAGCAGAAACTGTCGTCGTTCGAACTGGCCTATAAGCTGGCCAAACCGGCCGACACGTCCCTCGACGAGTTCCTGGCGGGCGTCCCGACCGGCCTGCTCAGCGGCTACCTCGTCAACGACAGCCTGGACGGCTATTTCAACGTGCTGCTCGCCAGCGCGCTGAACGGCCGCCGCGACGCGGACACGTTCCTGGCCGCAGTCGTGCACTCGACCGTCCTGCAGCTGACCTATCAGGGCCGCCACCGCCCGTTCCCGGAAGCCTATGTGCTGGGCGCCGGCGGCGACGTCGAGATCGGTGAGATCGGCCTGCTGAACACCAAGAACGTGCCGGCCTATCGCCTGGACGGCGGCGCCGGGGCCATGGCCGACGATCGCCAAGCTCTGGCTCTCAACACCTCCGAGTTCATCACCGCCTCCGCGATCGAGGTGCCCGGGCGGCTGGGCCACACCGGACAGCCGGTGGGCTGCGTGGCCTTCCTGGACGTCGGCGCCCGCGTCGAGACCGACGAGGCGATGTCCCGCGACCTGCTGGCCCTGGCGTCGGCGACGACGGCCGAGACCTTCTATCTCTTCGCGGGCCAGGCCGACGCCGTCGCCCGCCTGCACGAGCGGCTCGGCGCGATCAATCCCGACGCCCGCCGCATGACCCGCTTTTACTGGCACGGCGACGGCCCGTCGGCGGAGTTCCGCGGCGTCGTGGTCGCGACGGGATACGCCGGCGGCCTCGAGCTTGGCGACTGGCTCGGCGATCGCCAGGTCCAG
>JASGDR010000228.1:0-2660 GCA_047607095.1 Caulobacter sp. | reverse complement strand
CCGATTTCGGCAAGCCCTACCGATCCAGCAAGGGCAGGCAGGGCGGCGGACTGGGCCTGTTCCTTGTCGTCAATGTCGTGCGCAAGCTGGGCGGCAGCGTGAGCGCGAGCAACGGCGCGGAGGGCGGCGCGCTGGTCCTGCTGCGCCTGCCGCTCGCCACGCTGGCCATGGAGGAGAGTTCGGATGTCCCATGACTCCCATGACCGTCTGCTGATGATCGTGGAGGATGACGAAGCCTTCGCCCGAACGCTCAAGCGGTCGTTCGAGCGGCGCGGCTATGGCGTGCTGCTGGCGGACAGTCAGGAGGCGCTGGAAAAGCTGCTGGAGGAGCATGATCCGGGCTATGCGGTGGTCGACCTGAAACTGGGCGGGCAATCGGGCCTGCCCTGCGTGCAGAGGCTCCATGCCCATGATCCGGCGATGCTGATCGTCGTACTGACGGGTTTCGCCAGCATCGCCACGGCGGTGGAGGCGATCAAGCTGGGCGCGACCAACTATCTGGCGAAACCGTCCAACACCGATGACATCGAAGCGGCTTTCGCCCGGTCGGCCGGCGACCCCGCCGCGCCGCTCGTTCCCCGTCCGACATCGATCAAGACGCTGGAATGGGAACATATCCACGAGGTGCTGAAGGACAGCGATTTCAACATTTCCGAAACGGCAAGGCGGCTGGGGATGCACCGCCGCACGCTGGCCCGCAAACTGGCGAAGCGCCAGGTCGGTTGACGCGCCTTTGCGGTCATGCCATGGGCAGGGCATCGCGGGTGTAGCTCAATGGTAGAGCAGCAGCTTCCCAAGCTGACGACGGGGGTTCGATTCCCCTCACCCGCTCCACAAATCAACGGATTTCTGCGAAAAATAGGGAATCAAACCCCTGTCAGACGCCCATTTTACGGGGGTTTGATTCCCTTTTTAGGGATGTATGATTCCGTTAGCGGATCGCTGAACGCATGCGTCTCAGGCCTTTCCGCGGGGCTTGCTCCTTTGTCTTGCCACCATTTCCAATGCGTTTTCTGGCGGTTTTGATGGTAGGACAGGCACACGGCTTTTGCGTCCATGGCTAACGCGGCGCTCTTTTCTTGGACCTTGAACTATGGCATCAAAGGTGATGATTATCAGTTCTCGAGCTACCTGCGGATCGCTCATATCAAACCTGATACCAAGTTTGTGAGAAGCGTGAGCAGTTATGCGCGCTAACGATTTTATAAGTTCATTAAATTCAAGCTGAGCTTGCTCAATGCTCAATTTGTGTCGTGTACGGGTGCTTGAATTCTTTTCATCCATTTGGGCAACTCCAGTTGTCGAACGAGTTTTCCTACGGAAGCATCTTTCATAGGAGTGGCATAGTTTTGTCGGACACGACTGGATTTGGGCCGATAGCGGACTGGCGGCTTTCGGAAGAGCACAAGCGAAATGCGGTCGGTCAGCCGCTGCCCTCTGTCGCAAGAGGCTCTGGACGGCATCGCCGTGCTGCATATCAGTCAAATTGATGGGATCAAACGCGGCGAGCGTGGCATGACGCTCGGGATGCTGTTCAAGCTGGCCGACGCTTGACGAGTTAGCGGCTATCGAAGCGGATGGGGCCGGCTTGCGAACTAGAGTATGTCCTCTCTTTGCTGAATCGGGAGAGCTTATTCGAACGATCTTCGGGAGCGTGTGGTGCGATCGGTCTTGTCGGGCCGTTCGGTGCGCGAGACGGCGGCGCTGTTCGGTGTGAGCGTGGCGAGTGCAGTGAAGTGGTCGCAGCGTCTACGCGAGACGGGGAGTGCAGCCTCGCGGCGGGTGGGCGGGCGGCGTCCTCGGCTCCTGGCGGGCGAGCAGTTCTGGCTTCTGGCGCGAATGACCGAGCAGCCTGATCTGACGATGCGGGCCCTGGCGCTCGGGCTCAGGGAGAGAGGCTACCGGACGCTCAGCCACAATACCGTTTGGAAGCAACTGCGCGCGGCGGGCTTCAGCTTCAAAAAAAACGCTGTTCGCCGTCGAGCAGCTGCGGCTGGCGATCGCGCGAAGGCGCGAGCAATGGAAGAAGTATCAGGGCCGGCTTGATCCCCAACGCCTGGTCTTCATCGACGAGACCTGGGCCAAGACGAACATGACCCCGATCCGCGGCTGGAGCAGGCGCGGTCACAAGCTGCTCGCAAGAGCGCCCTTCGGCAAATGGCGCACGCTCACCTTCATCGCTGCACTTCGCCATGATCGGATCGATGCGCCATGCGTGCTCGATGGACCGATCAACGGCCAGCTCTTCACCGCCTATGTCGAGCAGTTCCTGGCGCCGACGCTCAGCCCGGGCGACATCGTCATCATGGACAACCTCGGCAGCCACAAAGGAGCTGCCGTCCGCAAGGCCATCCGCGCTGCCGGAGCCAAGCTCCTCTACCTGCCGGCTTACTCACCCGACCTCAATCCGATCGAGCAGGTCTTCGCCAAGCTCAAGCTGCTGCTTCGCAAAGCTGCCGAACGATCCGTCGAGGCTACCTGGCAGCGGATCGGCACCCTCCTCGACGACTTCCCGCCCCAGGAATGCGCAAACTACCTCAAAAACGCAGGCTACGCTTCAATATGAAGAGGACCCACTCTAGGGCCGATCGACATTCAGGATTCCCAAAGGGCGTAAGTGCTGATTCATAGGGTTCCGCGATTGAGCGGAGGCTATGGAT
>JASGDR010000227.1:0-3597 GCA_047607095.1 Caulobacter sp. | reverse complement strand
GTCATTCCGGATTCGGAATCGATTCCGTCAGGTCCTCGAACTCGCCGACCTCGATGCCGGCGGTCTCCTTGCGGGTGACGACCTTGGTGTCGTAGCCGCGCGAGACGAACACCCGCACGCCGCGATAGCGCTGGCCGCGCTTGGCCGACACCGTCTCGGTGCGGATCTGCGTGCCGTACAGCCGATCGTTCAGATAGATCAGGCCCGGGCGCAGGTCGTCGTCGCCCTTCGCCACGGCCTCGGCGGCCATGTCGTCGAGCAGCTTGTCGATCTCTTCCTTGGTCACGCGTCGCCTTTGGTCCGGTCCCAGCTGGCGTGTTCGTAGGCGATGCAGCGGTCGATGAGGGTGCGCCACACCGGTTCGGCGATGGCTTCCGACAGGCCCGAGGCGCGGGCGGCGGCCTTGACCTTGTCCACCACGTCCTCGATGCGGGCGCGGTCGAACACCTTGCTGCGGTCGGTCTTGATGCGGGCGGCGGCGTCCATGTAGCCCTGGCGCTCGGCGAGCAGGGCCACCAGGGCCCGGTCCAGGGCGTCGACGCCCTGGCGCACGTCGACCATGGTCTGGCAGTCGGCCGGCGCGAGGCGCTCGTCGACGCTGAGAGTCGTCTTGATCATGCGCCCCTTTAAGCCGGTTTGCGCTCGGCGTTCCAGCTTAGATCCCGGCCCCGTTGTCGATGGTCAGCAGCGCCGCTTCGTGGGCGGCGGCCTCGTCCTTCAGCCAGCTGACGAAGGCCTTCACCTGCGGCAGGCGGCCCTTGGCCTTGGGGTGGACGACGTAATAGGCGAAGTCGACCGAGGTGGCGATGTCGAACGGGATCACCAGCCGCCCGGCGTCCAGGTCGGCCTGGGCCAGGGTCCGCTTGGCCAGGGCGATGCCGCGGCCGTTGGCGGCGGCCTCGATCACCAGGCTCGACTGGTTGAAGCGCGGGCCGCGGGCGCCGTCGACGCCCTTGATGCCGCGCGCCGCCAGCCACATGGCCCAGTCGGGGCAGGAATCGTCGGCGTCGGGCGAGCCGTCGTGCAGCAGGATGTGGCGCGACAGGTCCTCGGGGGCTTCCAGGGGATTGTCGGCCAGCAGCTCGGGGCTGGCGACCGGCACGACCGTCTCGTTGAGCAGGCGGATGACTTCGAGGCCCGGATAGCGGCCCGAGCCGTAGCGGATGGCCAGGTCCACTTCGCCGGCGGCGAAGTCGACCACTTCCATGCCGGCAGACAGCCAGACGTCGACCTGCGGCTGGGCCTGCTCGAACTTGCCCAGGCGCGGCACCAGCCACTTGGCGGCGAACGAGGGGGCGGCGGTCAGGGTCAGGCGGCGGCCGTCGACGGCGGCGGTGAGCAAGCTGGCGGCCTCGGCCAGGCGGTCGAAGGCTTCGCGCAGGGCGGGCAGGGCGGTCTGGGCCGCGTCGGTCAGCAGCAGGCCCTTGGGGGTGCGCTTGAACAGCGCCGCGCCGACATAGTCCTCGAGATTCTGGATCTGCTGGCTCACGGCGCCGGGCGTCACCGACAGCTCGTCGGCCGCGCGGCTGAAGTTCAGATGGCGCGCCGCCGCCTCGAAGGCCCGCAGGGCGTTGAGAGGCGGAAGGCGGCGCCGTTCGTTCTGTCGTTCCATGAGTTTTACTGAACGCCCCGGCAGAAGTCCTTGTTTGCGAATTGGCCTGCCCGCGCCCAGTTTGCAAGCGTTCGCTGACGGATTGGCCCTTTTCGTCGGCGGACAAGAGCGGGGCGGGCCTTCGGGTTCGCCCCGTATTTCATTGGGTTTGCGCGGCGAGGGTCGATCGGCTCGCGCTGCTTTCGCGCGTCCGCGGACGCTTTTAGAGGACCTGGGATCGCGCATGGCGTCATCCTCCGATCGCAAGGCTGAACCCCGCCTGGTCGCACTGCGCGGCGGCGAGGGCGCGCGGCCGGCCGTCGTGAAGGCTGGGGGGCGCGTGACGCTGGTCGGCGCGGGTCCCGGCGATCCCGATCTTCTGACGATCAAGGCGCTGAAGGCCCTGCAGGCCGCCGACGTGCTGGTGCACGACGGACTGGTCCCGGCCGAGATCCTCGATCTCGCGCCCCAGGCCCGCCGGATCGACGTGGCCAAGCGCAAGTCGCGCCACACCCTGCCGCAGGACGGCATCAACCAGTTGCTGGTCGCCCTGGCCCGCGAAGGCCTGGAGGTCGTGCGCCTGAAGGGCGGCGATCCCTTCCTGTTCGGTCGCGGCGGCGAGGAGCTTGCCGCCTGCCGCGAGGCGGGGATCGACTGCACGGTCGTGCCCGGCGTCACCGCCGCCCTGGCCGCCGGCGCCGGCGCCGGCGCGCCCCTGACCCATCGCGGCAGCGCCCAGGCCGTCACCTTCGTCACCGGCCACGCGGCGCACGGCGAGCCGGATCTGGACTGGCAGGCGCTCGCGCGGCCCAACCAGACCGTCGTCGTCTATATGGGCGTCTCGACCGCCGGCTTCATCGCCGATCGCCTGACCGCCGCCGGTCGCGCCGGTTCGACGCCCGCCCTGGTCGTCGAGAACGCCAGCCGCGCCGACGAGCGCCGCATCCTGACCACTCTGGCCGGTCTGGCGACCGCCGCCGCGGGGCTGAAGGGGCCGGCCCTGCTGATGGTCGGCGAGGCCATGGCCATGGCCCAAATTCCCCAAATGGGCGTCAAAGTTCCCGGCGAGACCGCAACGCTCGCCGTCGTCGAAGTTCAAAACGTGAGTTCGGGCCAATGAAAGCCGTGACCGCCAATCGCCTGATCGACGGGGAGGTCGTCTTCTGGAAGGAAGGCGCGTGGGTGGACGGCTTCGGCGACGCCCAGCTGTTCGACGCCGACCAGGGCGAAGCCGTCGAGGCCGCCGTGGCGGCCGGCAAGGCCGCGCCGACGGTCATCGTGGATCCCTATCCGATCGACCTCGTTTCCGTCGAAGGCGGCGGCCTGGCCCCGGTCAGCTACCGCGAGCGCATCCGCGCCCTGGGTCCGACCAACGAGCTTCTCCACGGCAAGCAGGCCGAGGGCGGCGCCGTCGTCGAAGCCATCCGCCACGCCTCCGGCGCCGCCCGCTCGACGGGCCGCGTCGATCTGATCCGCCGCAAGTAGGCCGAGCCATGTATCAGTACGACGTCATCGACCGCGAGTTCCTGACGGACCGCTCCAACGAGTTCCGTCATCAGGTTTCCCGCCGCCTGGCCGGCGAGCTGACCGAGGACCAGTTCAAGCCGCTGCGCCTGATGAACGGCCTCTACCTGCAGCTCCACGCCTACATGCTGCGGGTCGCCATTCCGTACGGCTCGCTCAATTCCCGCCAGGCCCGCCGCCTGGCCTGGGTCGCCCGCACCTACGACAAGGGTTACGGGCACATGACCACGCGTCAGAACATCCAGTTCAACTGGATCAAGCTGAAGGACGCGCCGGACATCCTGGACGCCCTGGCCGAGGTCGACCTGCACGCCATCCAGACCAGCGGCAACTGCATCCGCAACATCAGTTCCGACCAATATGCCGGCGTTAGCGCCGACGAGGTGGCGGACCCTCGCCCCTGGGCCGAACTGCTGCGTCAATGGTCGAGCTTCCACCCGGAATTCACCTATCTGCCGCGCAAGTTCAAGATTTGCGTGATT
>JASGDR010000226.1:0-10947 GCA_047607095.1 Caulobacter sp. | reverse complement strand
CTTCGCCCAGGACCACGCCGGCCACGCCGCGGCGCCCGCCGCCCGGCCCTGGCTCGACCCCAAGCTCGACGCCGACACGCGCGCCGACCTCGCCGTCAAGGCCATGACCCAGGACGAGAAGCTGACCCTGGTCTACGGCTACTTCGGCGCCGACATGAAGCCCAAGTACACGCGCATCGAAGGCTCGCTGCCCGGCTCGGCCGGCTACGTGCCGGGCCTGCCGCGCCTGGGAATCCCGGCCCAGTGGGAGACCGACGCCGGGATCGGCGTGGCGACGCAAGGCAGCGCCGCCGAGTTCCGCGAGCGCACCGCCCTGCCCTCGGGCATGGCCACCACCGCCACCTGGAACCCGGCCCTGGCCGAGAAGGGCGGCGCGATGATCGGCTCCGAAGCCCGCAATTCGGGCTTCAACGTCATGCTGGCCGGCGGCGTCAACCTGGTGCGCGAGCCGCGCAACGGCCGCAACTTCGAATACGGCGGCGAGGATCCGCTGCTGGCCGGCGTGATGGTCGGGGCGCAGATCAAGGGCATCCAGTCCAACGGCATCGTCTCGACCATCAAGCACTACGCCCTGAACGCCCAGGAGACCGGCCGCTTCGTGGTCGACAGCCGCATCGGCGAAGCCGACGCCCGCACCTCCGACCTGCTGGCCTTCCAGATCGCGCTCGAAGCCTCCGAGCCCCACTCGGTGATGTGCGCCTACAACCGGGTCAACGGCCACTACGCCTGCGAGAACGACTGGCTGCTGAACAAGGTGCTCAAGCAGGACTGGGGCTACAAGGGCTACGTCATGTCCGACTGGGGCGCGGTGCATTCCGGCGCCAAGTCGGTCAACGCCGGCCTCGACCAGGAATCGGCCGGCGACGCCTTCGACAAGCAGCCCTTCCTGGCCGGCGTGCTGAAGGCGGATCTCGCCAGCGGCGCCGTCAGCCAGGCGCGGTTGGACGACATGGCCCGCCGCATCGTCCGCTCGCTGTTCGCCAGCGGCGCGGTCGACAACCCGGTGAAGATCGCGCCGATCGATCTCGCCGCCAACGGCAAGGTCAGCCAGGCCGACGCCGAGGAAGGCATGGTGCTGCTGAAGAACGACAAGGGCCTGCTGCCCCTGGCGCTCAAGGCCCAGAAGGTCGCCGTGATCGGCGCCTACGCCGACGTCGGCGTGCTGTCGGGCGGCGGCTCGTCGCAGGTCTATCCGGCGGGCGGCCGCGCCGTGCAGGGCCTGGAGCCCAAGACCTGGCCGGGCCCGGTGATCTACTACCCGTCCTCGCCGCTGAAGGCCCTGCAGGCCCGCGCGCCCCAGGCCAGCTTCACCTACAACGACGGCAAGGACGTCGCCGCGGTCGCCAGGCTGGCCGCCGAGAGCGACCTCGTCATCGTCTTCGCCGACCAGTGGACCACCGAGTCGGAGGACGCGGCCAGCCTGACCCTGCCCAAGAACCAGGACGCGACGATCGCCGCCGCGGCCAAGGCCGGCAAGAAGGTGGTCGTGGTGCTGGAGACCGGCGGCCCGGTGACCATGCCCTGGCTGGCCGACGTCGGCGCGGTGCTGCAGGCCTGGTATCCCGGCGCCAACGGCGGCGAGGCCATCGCCCGCGTGCTGACCGGCGAGGTCGACGCCTCGGGCCGCCTGCCCGTGACCTTCCCCGCCGCCGAGGCCCAGCTGCCCCGCCCCGTGCTCGACGGCGACCCGAAGAAGCCCGAAGAGCTGTTCTCGGTCGACTATTCGATCGAGGGCGCGGCCATCGGCTACAAGTGGTTCGACAAGAAGGGCCTCAAGCCGCTGTTCCCGTTCGGCCACGGGCTGTCCTACACCAGCTTCGCCTATTCCGACCTGAAGACCTCCACGGCCGACGGCAAGCTGACCGTGTCGTTCAAGGTGACCAACACCGGCAAGCGCGCCGGCAAGGACGTGCCGCAGGTCTATGTCTCGCCCAAGGCCGGCGGCTGGGAGGCCCCGCGCCGCCTGGCCGGCTTCCGCAAGGTCGACCTCGCCCCCGGCGCCAGCCAGGCCGTGACCCTGACGGTCGACCCGCGCCTGCTGGCCGTCTGGGACGAAGCCGCCCACGGCTGGAAGGTCGCCCCCGGCGACTACGAGGTCCAGCTGGGCGCCTCGTCGGCGGCGATCTCGGCCAAGGCGAGCGCGACCTTGGCGGCCCAGGCCGTGCCGGTGGGGTTGCTGAAGTAGGGGAAGGCCCGTCGAAAAGGAACCTCCCCCATTGGGGGAGGCGGCCGAAGGCCGGTGGGGGGACGTTTTCAGCTTTCAAGGCGTCGGCTGATTTCGCAGCCATTCCCCCCACCGATCGCTGCGCGATCGCCTCCCCCACAGGGGGAGGTTCGCAGCTCCAGGGGGAGCACCCTGAAAGGGCGGACGCGACAGCGTCCGCCCTCTTTCGTTCAAGCCACGCGCGGTCGGTACGGGTATCGCCAACCGACGCTTCCCACCGCCGCCGCACAGGCTCTAGTCTCCCACCATGCGCGCCCCGCTTCTCGCCCTGGCCCTGACGCTCGCGACCGCCGCCTCGGCGCGGGCCGGCGAGACCGCCTGTTGGTTCGAGAACGGCGCCGTCGTCGCCCCCGCCGCGATCGGCGACATGACCGGCGACTTCGTCATCGACCTGTCGGCCCCGCGCACCCTGCTGCACGACACCAAGGCCCAGGCCGGCGGCTTCGAGGCGACCGATCTCTCCCTGCCCGTCCGCGTGGCCGGCGAGGCCCTGCCCGCCCAACCGGTGGCCGTCACCGACCTCGACTATCGCGGCGTCGGCTTCGCGGCCCCCATCGCCGGCGTCATCGGCGCCGACATCCTGGCCCGCTACACGGTGATCATCGACTTCGCTCCCTGCCGCCTGCGGCTGGAGCCCGCGGGCGGCCGCTCGAGGCCCTCGGGGCCGTCCCTGCCGGTCGAGATGATCGGCGGGGTGCCGACGGTGCTGGCCACCGCCTCCGACGGCTTCACCAGCGTCCGCGGCCCCTTCGCCCTCGACACCGCCTCGGGCGGGATCCTGCGGGCCCGGGGAGCGGCCGACGGACCGCGCCAGAAGCCCGCCGGCACGGTGGCGGCCCTGGCCTTCGACGGCCGCCTCTATGCCCGCGCCCGCGCCGTAAAGGCCGGCGACCTGCCGCCCGGCGTGGTCGGCGCGCTGGGCGTCGAGGTGCTGGCCCGCGGCCGCCTGCGCTTCGATCCGGCCGCCCACGCCCTGTGGCTGACGCCCTGATCCTGTCTCTATTCCATTCCCTGTACGGAGCTTCCCCATGGCCTCGCGCGCCCACGCCGTCACCGCCGACCCGCGCCACACCATCCTGCTCGACGTGAACGGCCACAAGCTGGTCGGCGACGAGCCCCCGGCCCTGGGCGGACAGGACGCCGGCCCGCCGCCGTTCGGTTTCGTCCTGGCCGGCCTGGCCGCCTGCACCGCCACCACCCTGCGCATGTACGCCGACCGCAAGGGTTGGGGCGAGGTGACGATCGAGACCGAACTGACCCTCGACACCCGCGGCGACAAGCCCCGGATCGACCGCAAGGTCTCGGCGAGCGGCGACCTCGACGAGGCCGCCGTCGCCCGCCTGCGCGACGTCGTCGAACGCACGCCCGTGACCCTGGCCCTGAAGGGCGGGTTCGACATCGACACGGTGCTGGAGCGGGGGTGAGCCAAGGAACCTCCCCCTCTGGGGGAGGAGGCCGAAGGCCGGTGGGGGGCCGTTTTCAGCTGTCGAGGCGCTGGTCCATTTCCCAATCACTCCCCTCACCGATCGCTTCGCGATCGCCTCCCCCACAGGGGGAGGTTCCAAACAAAAAAGGGCCCGGCGTCGCCGCCGGGCCCTTCGTCGTTTCGGTTCCGAACGCGCCGCTCAGTGCGACTCGTTCTTCCAGACCTTGCGGTAGCTCGCATAGAGCAGGCCCGAGAACAGGATCAGGTAGATCAGCACGGCGAAGCCGGTCTGCTTGCGCTCTTCCATCTTGGGCTCGGCGGCCCAGGTCAGGAAGGCGGCCACGTCGCGGGCCTGCTGGTCGACGGTCGACTTGGTGCCGTCGTCGAAGGTCACCAGGCCGTCCTTCAGCGGCGGGGCCATAGCGATGAAGCCGCCGGGCGGAACGTGCTCGTGCGAGCCGCTCCAGTAGGCGGTCAGGTCGCCGGCCATGTACGGGTTGTAGTGCTGCCCCGGACCGACCTTCAGACCCGGAGGCGGATCCTTGTAGCCGGTGGCGATGGCGTGGATATAGTCCGCGCCGCCGTGACGGGCCTTGGCCAGCAGCGACATGTCCGGCGGGAAGGCGCCGCCGTTGCTGGCGCGGGCCGCGGCCTCGTTCGGGAACGGCGAGGGGAAGCGGTCGGCGCTGGTGGCCGGACGCTTGATGGCGTCGCCGGTCTCAGAATCGATGTCGGAGACCTCGAATTCCTTGGCGATCGCCTTGACCCACGGGTTGTCGTTCGAGTTCGGGTACTTGTCGCTATAGAACGGGCCGCCCTTGTCGCCGAGGTTCCGGAAGCTGACCAGCTTCATGGAGTGGCAGGCCGAGCAGACCTCGCGATAGACCTTGTAGCCGCGTTGCAGCTGGGCCTGGTCGAACTTGCCGAACGGGCCGTTGAACGACCAGTGGATCTTCTCGGGCTCGAGGGGATGACCGGCGGCCAGGGCCGGGCCGGCGGCCGCGGCCGCCATCAGACCCGCGACCGCTGCGAGGACGGAGAGTTTGCGCAGCATCGGGATCAGCCCTTCATTTCAGGCGCGGCGGTCGCTTGTTCCGGCGTTGCGACCGGATGCGACAGGGCGGGCGAGGCGATGGAGTCCGGAACCGGCAGGGTCTTCTCGACCAGGCCCAGCACCGGCAGGATCACCAGGAAGAAGGCGAAGTAGTAGAGCGCGGCGAAGCGGCTCAGCCACACGAAGCTGTTCAGGTCCGAGTCGATCAGAGTGAAGGTCTTGAAGTGACCCAGCACCGGATCGTCCGGCAGCTTGGCGCCGCAGAGACCCAGGATGCAGCACACCACCACGAAGATCACGAAATAGAGCTTCGCGGTCGGGCGGTAGCGCATCGAGCGCACCTTGGAGGTGTCCAGCCACGGCAGGGCGAACAGGCAGGCGATGGCGCCGAACATGGCCAGCACGCCCATCAGCTTGTCCGGCACGGCGCGCAGGATCGCGTAGAACGGCAGGAAGTACCATTCGGGCACGATGTGGGCCGGCGTCACCAGCGGGTTGGCCTCGATGTAGTTGTCCGAGTGGCCAAGCGCGTTCGGCAGGTAGAAGACGAACACCGCGAAGAGGATCATGAAGACGCTCATCGCGAAGCCGTCCTTCACCGTCGCGTACGGGGTGAAGGGCAGGGTGTCGGCCTTCGACTTGGGCTCGACGCCGGTCGGGTTGTTCTGGCCGACCACGTGCAGGGCCCAGATGTGCAGGATCACGACGCCCGCGATCATGAACGGCAGCAGGTAGTGCAGCGAGAAGAAGCGGTTCAGCGTGGCGTTGTCCACGGCGAAGCCGCCCCACAGCCAGGTGGTGATCGACGGGCCGACGATCGGCAGGGCGCCGAACAGGTTGGTGATCACGACGGCGCCGTGGAAGCTCATCTGGCCCCAGGGCAGCACGTAGCCCATGAAGGCCGTGGCCATCATCAGCAGGTAGATCACGCAGCCCAGGATCCACAGCACCTCGCGGGGCGCCTTGTACGAGCCGTAGTAGAGGCCGCGCAGCATGTGGATGTAGACGGCGATGAAGAACATCGACGCGCCGTTGGCGTGCATGTAGCGGATCAGCCAGCCGTAGTTCACGTCGCGCATGATGTGCTCGACGCTGGCGAAGGCGTGGTCGGCGCTGGGGGTGTAGTGCATCACCAGGATGATGCCGGTGATCAGCTGGCTGGCCAGGCACAGCGACAGGATGCCGCCGAAGGTCCACCAGTAGTTCAGGTTCCGTGGGGTGGGATAGTCGACGAAGCTGTCGTAGCCCAGGCGCACGATCGGCAGACGGGCGTCGAGCCAGCGCTCGATACCGGTCTTCGGTTGGTAGGTCGAATGTCCGCTCATGTCGCTCAGCCGATCTTGACCTTGGTGTCGGAAAGGAAGGCGTACTCCGGAACCGCCAGGTTCTTGGGAGCGGGGCCCTTACGGATCCGGCCGGACGTGTCGTAGTGCGAGCCGTGGCAAGGGCAGAACCAGCCGCCGTAGTCGCCGCCGCCGAAGGTCGGGACGCAGCCGAGGTGGGTGCACGAGCCGATCAGGACCAGCCACTGGGCCTTGCCGGCCTTCACGCGGTCGGCGTCCTTCTGCGGATCCTTCATGGCCGCGCCGTCGTCGGCGACGGCGCGCTTGATCTCGGCCGGCGTGCGGTTGCGCACGAACAGCGGCTTGCCGCGCCACTTCAGCGTGACCTGCTGACCATCGGCGACCTTGGTCAGGTCGAACTCGGTCGAGGCCATGGCCAACGTGTCGGCCGAGGGGTTCATCTGGTCGATGAACGGCCAGGCCAGGGCGGCGGCGCCGCCGGCGGCAGCTGTAATGGCTGCGATATGAATGAAATCGCGTCGGCTGGGATCGGACCCAGGCTCTGTCGTAACGCCCACGGCGGTGTCGGCCACCTTGTTCCACCCTTCGTTTCCGTCGGACCGGCGAGCGACCCGACCAGGAAGCGCCATTTGCGGCGCAGTATCTTTTATTCGACCCGCAAGCGGATCTTCGCCACAAGGGGCATGCTCCCTATCGGATGGGCGAACAGAGTTCGCAAGCCCTTTCGATGCGCAGCAATGCCCCTACTAGCCCCATGGTTGGTTCGTTAGAATGCGTCTCGCGCTTTTTCAACCCGGCATTCCCCAGAACGTGGGGGCCGCGATTCGCCTCTCGGCATGCCTCGCGGTCGGGCTCGACATCATCGAACCGTGCAGCTTTCCCTTGGATGACAAGAGCTTGAAGCGCGCGGCCCTCGACTACGGTTCGCTGACCCACATGATGCGACATGATTCGTGGGAGACCTTCCTGGCCGCGCCCGAGCGCGCCGACGGCCGGCTCGTACTTTTCACCACCCGCGGCGACAAAAGCTTCCACGACTTCGCCTTCCGGCCCGGCGACACCCTGCTGTTCGGCAACGAGAGTCGCGGCGCTCCCGAAGAGGTGCACGCCGCCGTCGACGCCCGGCTGGTGATCCCGCTGCGCCCCGAGGCCCGCTCGCTGAACGTCTCGGTGACCGCGGGCATGGCCCTGGCCGAGGCCCTGCGCCAGACCGGCGGCTTCCCCGCCCTGGCCTAGGTGGGTCACGCTCGGGCGTCTCCAGCACCCGATGTGTCGCCCCCCGACGGCGGACACGAAAAAAGGCGGCCCCGTTTCCGGGACCGCCCAAGGTGAAGTCTGGCGCTCAGGCCGGCCGGGCGAGATGTGGAGTCCTCGCCGCCGGTCTTGGCGACCCGGCCTGTTAAGGCCTAGGCGAGCACCATGATCACGACCCGGCGGTTCTGCGCCCGGCCTTCGCGGGTCTCGTTCGGGGCGATCGGATCCTCCGCGCCGTACGAGATGGTCGCCATCCGGTTCAGAGCCACGCCCTGACGCGACAGGTACTTGCGCACCGCGTCGGCGCGGCGCTGACCGAGCTTTTCGTTGTAGCCGGCCTCGCCGGTGGCGTCGGTGTAGCCCTGGATCTCCAGGTAGACGTTCTTGTTCTCTTCCTTGAGCTTGGACGCGAAGTCGGCGAGGCGCTGTTCGGCCTCGGGCGACAGGGCGTCCTGGTCGGTCGGGAACTTCACGGAGTCGTCCGACAGCACCATCGAGTACATGAACTTGCCCTCGGCCAGCTTGCCGGCCGCGGTCGCGCGCTCCAGCGCCTCGCGCGAGGTCTTGTCGAGTTCCGCGATCTGGGTGTCGTGACCGTCGACGCGGGTGGCGACCCCGCCGACCTGGGTGTTGACGTACTTCTTGGTCGCGCAGCCGCTGACCGCCAGGCCCCCAGCCACCAGCGCGACCACGGTCGCCATCTTCAAGCCGCCTTTGACATGGCCGATCATTGTTCGCTTTCTCTCCTCGTTGATCCAAGAAAGCTTGACCTTGGACCTACGCACTCATCCGTTTCGTCGAGCTTTCACATTACGAAACCGTCAGGTGACAGAGGCGAAAAATGGGCGTGTTCTTGTCGTGATTGGCGCCGCTTTTAATCTATGCTTTCACTGACTTTATAGACCGCGCGCGATCGTGCGAACGCCGTTTTGGTTCCACGAATTATTTTCAGATGAAGTGAAGTTTTTTGCCCGCCGAAGGGGCGTCAGGACCGTCGACTCGCGCCCAGGCGGCGTCGACGGAATCGCCGCAGGATCCAAAAGCGGCGCGACGAGCCAGAGGCTCGCCCTCCAGATGTAGGGCGTCTTCCGCCGACTGCAAACGAAAAACGCGCGCCCCGGAGAACCGGGGCGCGCGCCTTCGAGCGTCGCCGGCGAACGCCGCCGACAAGCGTTACTGCAAGGTCGCCCGGCCGAAGGACAGGCCCTCGGGGCCGGCCCCGACGGCGATGACGCCGCCGCCCTCCAGCTCGCCCGCCAGCAGGCGGCGGGCGATCGGGTCGACCAGCTCCTTCTGGATCACGCGCTTCAGGGGGCGCGCGCCGTAGACCGGGTCGTAGCCCTTGTCGGCCAGCCACTGCAGCGCCTCGGCGTCCAGCGCCAGGGTCATGCGGCGGTCGGCCAGCAGCTTCTCCACCCGCTGCAGCTGGATGCGGACGATGTCGCTCATGTTCGAGCGGTCCAACCGCTTGAACAGGATGATCTCGTCGATCCGGTTCAGGAACTCCGGACGGAAGTGGCCGCGCACCGTGGTCATGACCAGCGGGCGAACCTCTTCCACGTCGGCCCCGTCCTCCTGGTTGGCCAGGAACTCGGCGCCGAGGTTGGAGGTCATGATGATGATCGTGTTGCGGAAGTCGACCGTGCGGCCCTGGCCGTCGGTCAGGCGACCGTCATCGAGCACCTGGAGCAGCACGTTGAAGACGTCCGGGTGGGCCTTCTCGATCTCGTCGAACAGAACCACCTGGTACGGACGCCGGCGAACGGCCTCGGTCAGCGCCCCGCCCTCGTCGTAGCCGACATAGCCGGGAGGCGCCCCGATCAGGCGGCTGACCGAGTGCTTCTCCATGTATTCCGACATGTCCATGCGGGTGATCGCATGCTCGTCGGCGAACATGAATTCGGCCAGGGCCTTGGTCAGCTCGGTCTTGCCCACGCCCGTCGGGCCCAGGAACAGGAACGAGCCGATCGGGCGCGTGGGGTCGTGCAGGCCGGCGCGGGCGCGGCGGACGGCGTCAGACACGGCCTCGAGGGCCTCGTCCTGGCCGACCACGCGCGAGCGCAGGGCCACCTCCATCTGCAGCAGCTTCTCGCGCTCGCCCTCCAGCATCTTCTCGACCGGCACGCCGGTCCAGCGGCTGACGACGGCGGCGATCTGCTCGGCGTCGACGACTTCCGGCGTCAGGGCCTTCTCGCCGCCGTTCTCGCCGGCCTCCGCATCGGCCAGGCGCTTTTCGAGCGCCGGGATCTCGCCGTACTGGATCTGGCCGGCGCGGGCGAAGTCGCCGACGCGCTGGGCGGCGGCGAGGTCGGCCCGCAGGCGGTCCAGGGCCTCGCGCGCCTGAGCGGCGCCGCCGACCTTGTCCTTCTCGGCCTTCCAGCGGGCGGTCATCTCGTCCGACCGGAACTGCAGGTCGTCGATCTCGACCTCCAGGTTCTCCAGGCGCTGCCTGGAGGCGGCGTCGGTTTCCTTGGAGAGCGCCTCGCGCTCGATCTTCAGCTGCACCAGGCGGCGGTCGATCTCGTCGAGTTCTTCCGGCTTGCTATCGATCGCCATGCGCACGCGGCTGGCCGCCTCGTCCACCAGGTCGATGGCCTTGTCGGGCAGGAAGCGGTCGGCGATGTAGCGGTTGGAGAGCGTCGCGGCGGCCACGATGGCGCTGTCGCTGATCCGCACCCCGTGGTGCACCTCGTACTTCTCCTTCAGGCCGCGCAGGATCGAAACGGTGTCCTCCACCGTCGGCTCCTGCACGAACACCGGCTGGAAGCGCCGAGCCAGCGCGGCGTCCTTCTCGACGTGCTTGCGGTATTCGTCGAGCGTCGTGGCGCCCACGCAGTGCAGCTCGCCGCGCGCCAGGGCGGGCTTGAGCAGGTTCGAGGCGTCCATGGCCCCGTCGCTCTTCCCGGCCCCGACCAGCGTGTGCATCTCGTCGATGAACAGGATGATCGAGCCCTCGGCCGCGGTCACCTCGGCCAGCACGGCCTTCAGGCGCTCCTCGAACTCGCCGCGATACTTCGCGCCGGCGATCAGGCTGCCCATGTCGAGCGACAGCAGCTTCTTGTCCTTCAGGCTCTCGGGCACGTCGCCGTTGACGATGCGCTGGGCGAGGCCCTCGACGATGGCGGTCTTGCCGACGCCCGGCTCGCCGATCAGCACCGGGTTGTTCTTGGTGCGGCGCGACAGGACCTGGATCGTGCGGCGGATCTCTTCGTCGCGGCCGATGACCGGGTCGATCTTGCCGTCACGAGCGGCCGCGGTCAGGTCGCGGGCGTAGCGCTTGAGCGCGTCATAGCCTTCCTCGGCGTTGGCGCTGTCGGCGGTGCGGCCCTTGCGCAGGGCGGCGGCGGCGGTTTCCAGGCTCTGGGCCGAGACGCCGGCGTCCTTCAGCACCTTGGCTGCGTCGCCGCCGTCCTTGGCGATGGCGACCAGCAGGCGCTCGGTGGTGACGAAGGCGTCGCCGGCTTTCTTGGCGCCGTCCTCGGCGGCCGCGAACACCCGGGCGGTGTCGGGCTTCATGTAGAGCTGGCCGCCGGCGCCGTCGACGCGGGGGTTCTTGGCCAGGATCGCGTCCACGGCGGCGTCCGCCGCGTCGGGGCGGCCGCCGCCGTTGGCGATGATGGTGCGCGAAAGCCCGTCCTTTTCTTCCAGCAGCACCTTCAAGAGGTGCTCGGGCCCGAGCTGCTGG
>JASGDR010000225.1:0-7811 GCA_047607095.1 Caulobacter sp. | reverse complement strand
CGGACGCGAGGCGACCCGGGGCTGGACGGCGGCGCGGGGCGGCGGCCGGGATGCGACCGGCGCGGGCGCGACCTGGCGGGACGTCTTGAAACCGGCGATCAGGCGCGTCAGCTCGGCCGACTGGCCTTTCAGCGAATGGGTCGCGGCCGTGGTCTGCTCGACCATGGCGGCGTTCTGCTGGGTGACCTGATCCATCTGGTTCACGGCGATGTTGACCTGGGCCAGGCCGCTGGACTGTTCCTGGGCCGAGGACGAGATCTCGCCGACCAGGGCGTCGATCTCGCCGACCTTGTCGACGATGCCGCGCAGGGCCTCGCCGGTCTGGCCGACCAGGGTGACCCCCGCCTCGACCTGCTTGGACGAGGCGCCGATCAGGGCCTTGATCTCCTTGGCCGCCTCGGCCGAGCGCTGGGCCAGGGCCCGCACTTCGGAGGCCACGACCGCAAAGCCCTTGCCGGCGTCGCCGGCCCGCGCGGCTTCCACGCCGGCGTTGAGGGCCAGAAGGTTGGTCTGGAAGGCGATCTCGTCGATCACCCCGATGATGTTGCTGATCTCGCGCGAGCTGGTCTCGATCTCGCCCATGGCGGCGACCGCGTCATTGACCACGACGCCCGAACGCTCGGCCTCGGTCTTGGCGCCGGCGACCACGTCCGAAGCCTGGCGGGCGCCGGCCGCCGAACGCTTCACCGTGGCGGTGATCTCGTCCAGCGCCGCGGCGGTCTCTTCCAGGCTGGCGGCCTGCTGCTCGGTGCGGCGCGACAGGTCGTCGGCGGCGACGCCGATCTCGTCGGTCCCCGACCGGATGCCGTCGGTGGCGGCGGCCACGGCCGACATCGCCTCTTCCAGCGTCGCCACGGCGGCGTTGAAGTCGCCCTTCAGCTTCTGGAAGTCGGCGCCGACCTCGATGTCGAGGCGCGAGGCCAGGTCGCCCTCGGCCAGACGGGCCAGCGCCTCGCCCAGGGCCTGAACCACCGCGGTCTGGCTGCGCTCGTTGGCCAGGCGCACCTCTTCGAGGCGCTTGCGCTCGGCCTCGATGGTCTCGAGATAGATCGAGATGGCGAAGTCCATGTCGAGCATCACGGCCTTGATCAGGGCCGAGACCGCGTCGCCTGCCTTGTCGGCTCCGTCGCCCTTGGCCATGAAACCCTTGGGCCAGACGTCCTTGATGGCTGCGCGCGCCAGATGCTCGCTGACCAGGGCGTAGCCGCCGATATACCAGCGCGGCTCCAGGCCGATGCGGGCGTGGGTCTCGCCGATGGCGCGCACGGCCTTGACGTAGGTGTCGCTGAACTCGGCCTCGGCGATCACGCCCCAGTGCTGCTTCTGGCGCGAACCGGCCGCGTCCATGTGGCGCTCGTCGCCGAAGAAGCGACGGGTCGCGGGCGTCGCCTTGACCTTGTCGTAGAAGCCCTTCAGCGCGGGGCCGATCTCCTTCTCGATGAGCGGACGCAGCGCCCGCAGAGACGCCCGGGCCTTATCATCCAGGCCCATGAACGCGACGCGGTCATTCAGTGCGTAGTCCTGGCTCATCGGGCCGCTTCCTCGAGTTCGAATATCGAGGTTCAATCTCACGGCTGATGGTTAATCGCAGTACAACTTTTCTCGTAATGAGCGCGTCAAACCGACGCACTCGCGGTAGAAGAGCTTGCGGCTATCCGCCGCGACGCAGGGTTTCTCTGGCGATGACTAGCTGCTGGATCTGGCTGGTGCCTTCGTAGATCCGGAAAATACGGACGTCTCTATACAACCGCTCGATCCCGTAGTCGGCGACATAGCCGGCGCCGCCGAAGATCTGCACCGCGCGGTCGGCCACGCGCCCCACCATCTCCGAGGCGAAAAGCTTGGCGGCCGCGGCCTCCAGCGTCACCCCCTCGCCCGCGTCGCGCTTGCGGGCGGTCTCCAGCACCAGGGCCTTGGCCGCCAGGGCCTCGGTCTTGCTGTCGGCGATCATCGCCTGGATCAGCTGGAAGCTCGCGATCGGCTGGCCGAACTGCTTGCGCTCCGAAGCATAGGCCACGCAATCGACGATCAGCCGCTCGGCCACGCCCGTGCAGACGGCGGCGATATGCAGGCGGCCGCGGTCGAGCACCTGCATGGCGACCTTGAAGCCCTCGCCCTCCGCGCCCAGCCGGTTTTCGACCGGGACCCGCACGTTGTCGAAGGTCACGTCGTGGATGTGGGCGCCCTGCTGGCCCATCTTCTTCTCGGCCTTGCCCACGTGCAGGCCCGGCAGGCCGGCGGGCACGAGGAAGGCCGACACGCCCGAGCCGCCTTTGGCGTCGGGATTGGTGCGAGCCATCACCGTGAACAGCGAGGCCTTGCCGGCGTTGGTGATGAAACGCTTGGTCCCGTTCAGCACATAGGCGTCGCCGTCGAGCACGGCGCGGGTCTGCACCGCGGCGCTGTCGGAGCCGGCCTCCGGCTCGGTCAGGGCGAAGCTGGTGACGGTCTCGCCCGAGGCGATGCCGGGCAACCACCTGGCCTTCTGCTCGTCGGAGCCGAACATCACCAGGCCCTGGCTGCCGATGCCGACATTGGTGCCGAACACCGATCGGAAGGCCGGCGAGGCGCGGCCCAGTTCGACGGCCACCAGCGCCTCGTCCTCCATGGACAGGCCAAGGCCGCCGTATTCCTCGGGGATCGACAGGCCGAAGAGACCAAGGTCGCGCATCTCGGCGATCACGGCGTCGGGCACGGCGTCGTTCTCGGCGACCTGGGCCTCGATCGGCCGCAGCCGTTCGGCCACGAAGCGGGCGACCATCTCGAGCAGCTGGTCGCGGGTCTCGCGGTCGAGGGCCATGGCGGTTCCTTCCTGTCAGTCGTCGCGTCAAACGATCGTTTTATTCGCCGACTGTACCCGCCGTTCGCGGGAATGGAAGAGCCGTCAGAAGCGGGCCCGGTAGGCCGCCACGAGGTTCAGCTCCGGATCAGCCGAGGCGTCGTGCCCCGGCTGCAGGGCCACGCCGCCGCGCACGCTGAGCCGCCGCTCGCCGCCCAGAGACCGCTCCATGCCCAGCCTCAGGTCGATCTCGCGCCCGTCGGGCGAGGCGCTGAAGCGGCGGGTCGAGTAGGTCAGCGGGTCGTCGTAGGACAGCGGCACGTCGGCGAGGGTGGCGGTGAACCGGCCGCGCTCGACGCGCAGGGGCTGGCTGACCTCGAAGGTCAGCTGAGCGCAGGACCAGCCGATCAGGTCGCAGTCCGCGGCCGCCATCAGCCGCCAGGCGCCGCTGACCGCGCCGTCCAGGCCCAGCAGCCCGCCCTGGGCCGACATCCGTCCCATAGAGGCCTCGGCCCTCAGGCTGACGCCCTGTCGCGGCGACAGGTCGAAGGCGGCGGCGGTGAAGCGGGTCGAGGTCGGCAGGGCGAAGGTCGAGCCCGGCGCCAGGAACGAGCCCAGCGGACCCAGCGGCTCGTCCAGGGTCCCGGCGGTGACGCTGAGCACGCCGCCGGCGATCGCGGTCTGGCCGGTGGCCGAGACGTAGCGCGAGGCCTTGATCTCGGTGGTCTGCATCGGCCGGCGGCGCACGGCCTCGCCCTGCTCGGCGCTGAAGGCGAAGCGGCCCACGCGCACGGCGGCCTGTACGGTCTGATCCGGGCGGGCGACGATGCGGAAGGCGTCGCGGCCTTCCGGACCGGCCGGGGCCGGCGCCCCGCCCTCGCCCTTCCAGGTCGAGAAGCTGAACCGCCCGAAAGCCGCCTGCATCCGGGCCGAGCGCATCGGCTGGGGCCCCAGCAGCAGGTCGGGGACGCTGGCGTTGGGGGTGTCCTCGAACAGCGGCGCCTCGGCGCTGAAAGCCAGTTGCGCGCCGGCCAGGGAAGGCCCGCCCAGCACCACCGCGCTGGAGGCCTGGGGCGGCGGAAGATCGCCCGTCCCCCGCCGCGACGCCCCCGGCACGGCGCCGGCCAGGTCGACCACGAAGCGGCGGTGATAGTCGTCGGTCAGCACCGTGCTCAAGGCGTCGGTGCGGGCCAGGGCCTTGCCGAACGGCCCGGCGAGGCTGGTTCCAGGCTCGTTGGCGTCGATCACGACCGATTCGCCGTCGCCCACGGCCAGGCTGCTGGTCCCTACCGGCTGGAAGGCCCGCGTCAGGTCGAGCGACCCGCGGCCGTAGGTGCTGTCGGTTCCGGTGTCGCCCAGGTCGGCGGCGGTGCGCAGCAGGATCGAGACCGCGTCGCGGCCGGAGATGTTGGGGAAGGCCTGCAGCAGCAGGGCCAGGGCCCCGGCCACGTGCGGGGCGGCGAACGAGGTGCCCGAGATCCGCCAGCAGCTGCCGGACGTGTCGCAGTCGGTGATCACCTGGTCGCCCGGGGCGACGATGTAGCCGTTGGCCGCGACCCCGGCCTTGTTGGAAAAGCTGGCCAGGGTTCCGCTCTGCGACAGGGCCCCGACGGCCAGAAGCGCGCCCTGGAAACGGGTGTCGACGGCGTAGCGCGCCGGCCAGCCGGGGTCGGCCTCGCCGTCGTTGCCGGCCGAGGCGGCGATGACGACGCCCGCCGCCGCCGCCCTGGCCAGGGCCGCCTCGAAGGTCGAGCCGAGCGGCGTCTCGCCGCCCAGCGACAGGTTGATCACCTTGGCGCCGTTGGCGACCGCGTAGTCGATCGAGCGCGCCAGATTGCTGGAATTGAAGATGCACTCTTCGCAGTCGGGATCGGTCGAGGTCGTATCGGCGCGGATCGACAGGATGGTCGAGCCGTAGGCGACGCCGATCGTCCCCAGGCCGTTGAAGTTGGAGGCGATGATCCCCGCGACGCGGGTGCCGTGCCGATCGGCGTTGGCCAGCTCGTTGCGACCCGTGACGATGTCGGTCGACAGTGACGAGACCCGTCCGGCCAGGTCGGCCTGGGACTGGTCGACGCCGGTGTCGATGACGGCGACCGTGACGCCCGATCCGGTGTAGCCGGCGTCGTAGGCGACATTGGCGTGGATCGCCGCCAGGCCCCAGCTGCGTGTGTATTCGGCGCTGGTGACGCTGGGCGGCGGGGTCGTGGGCGTGGTCGGGGTGGTGGGCGTGACCGGTGTCGTCACCCCCGTCGACGGACCGCCGCCCCCGCCTCCGCCGCAGCCCGTGACCAGGAAGGCGCCGCCCATGGCCAGGGCGACGGGCCAGATGCGCAGGGCGCGGTCGAGATCGGTCATTGAACCCCTCCAGCCCGTCCCCGCGCGGAGCTTACATCCCGGGAGGCGCGCCTTTCGCGAGGACACTGCGTCGCACGCCGTAAAGGAAGTATATCGCGAGCCCGATCAACTGCGCGTAGAGGAAATAGACCTGCGTCTTGGCCGGCAGGCTGATGAAGAGATAGAGGCAGCCCAGGATCGCGCCCGAGGCCACGACCGGCCAGGCCGGGGTCGAGAACACCCGCGGACGGGTGGGCTCGCGCAGGCGCAGCACGATCACCGAGGCGCCCACGGCGATGAAGGCCGCCAGGGTGCCGGCGTTGGCCAGCTCGGCGATCTCCTTCAGCGGCAGCAGGCCCGACAGCACCGCCGACAGCAGGCCGGTCAGCAGGGTCATCAGCACCGGCGTGCCGGTCTTGGCGTTCACCCGGGCCAGGGCGCGGGGCAGCAGGCCGTCGCGGGCCATGACGAAGAAGATCCGGCTCTGGCCGTACATGAAGGCGAGGATCACGGTCGGCAGGGCCACCACCGCCGCCAGGGCGACGATCTGGGCGACCTTGGGGTGCTTGAGGGTCTTGAGGATGAAGACCAGCGGCGCTTCGCTGGCCGAGAACACCTCGGCGCGCGAGGCGCCGATCGAGACGGCGGCGACGACCATGTAGATGGCCGTGCAGGCGGCCATCGAACCGACGATGCCGATGGTCAGGTCGCGCTTGGGGTTCTTGGTCTCCTCGGCGGCGGTCGACACCGCGTCGAAGCCGTAGAAGGCGAAGAAGATCAGGCTGGCGGCGGCCATGACGCCGACCTTGATCCCGTCCGGGCCCGGCACGGCGGCGAAGCCCTTGGGCATGAACGGGGTGAAGTGGCCGGCGTCGAAGGCCGGCAGGCAGAGGGCGACGAACACCGCCAGGGCGGCGATCTTGATGACCACCAGCACCATGTTGACCGTGGCGCTCTCGCGAGTGCCCAGCGCCAGCAGGCCCGCGACCGCCATCGAGATGATCACGGCGGGCAGGTTGACCAGGCCGTGGCGGCCGTCCGCCAGCTCGACGTGCGGGCCGGCCAGCAGATAGTCGGGAAAGCCCGCGGCCGCGAACAGGCCGGTGGCGTGAGCCGACCAGCCCACCGCCACGGCGGCGCAGACCAGGGTGTATTCGAGGATCAGGCTCCAGCCGATCACCCAGGCCACAGGCTCGCCCATGGCGACGTAGCTGTAGGTGTAGGCGCTGCCCGAGGCCGGGATCATGGTCGACAGCTCGGCGTAGCACAGGGCCGCGCAGGCGCAGACCGCGCCGGCGATCAGGAAGGACAGGATCACGCCCGGTCCGGCCAAGCCCGCGCCCACGCCCGTCAGGGTGTAGATGCCGGTGCCGACGATGGCGCCGACCCCCAGGGCCACCAGGTGCGGCCAGCTCAGGGTCTTCTTCAGCTCATGGCCGCCCTGGCCCGCCGCCCCGTCGATCGCCTTCCGGCGCATCCAGAAACTCATGCTCGTCCTCCCGACTGCCGGGGGACCATGGCCGGGGATCGCCGACCCGCCAAGGGGGCCGCACGCAAAGACGACGGATATTCGGCGGCGAAGCGAAAATACGCCCTCCACGGACGAAACGCCGGGAAAGACGCCCCTCGACCGAAGGATCGTCGGATCAGATCGTCGCGTCGAAGGCCTGATAGGTGATCGGCGGCGCCCCCGCGCCGCGTCCCCGCATCCGCGCGTGCAGGGTCTTCACGCAATCGCTGCCGGTGCGCTCGAACAGGAAGGGCAGCAGGCCGTGGACCAGGCAGGCCAGACCGGCGGCGACCATGGGCAGGCCGAAGCTCCAGGCCATGGCGAAGTGCTCGCCATAGGTCTCGCCGACCTGGCGCGGATGGCGGGTGAAGAGCGCGAGCATCAAAGGTCCCCTTCCTCGATGGAGGCCCGCAGGGTGCGACGCATCGGCGAGAAAGGCATTGTCGATCTTCGACGCACACGGCAGGTTTGGAGAACTTCAATCTCCACATCGCAAATTTCAGAGATGATTGATCTCGATTACATCGACCGCCGCCTGCTCGCCATCCTGCAGGAGGACGCCACCGTCTCGATCGCCGAGCTGGCCGAGCGGGTGGGCCTTTCGCAGACCCCGTGCTGGAAGCGGCTGAAGCGGCTGCAGGACACCGGGGTCATCGCCGCCCGCGTCGCCCTGCTCGATCGCGACGCCCTGGACCTGCCGCTGACGGTGTTCGTGGCGGTCAAGACCGGCCGACACGACGAGGCCTGGCTGGAGACCTTCGCCAAAGGCGCGTCGGCCCTGCCCGAGGTGACCGAGTTCTACCGGATGAGCGGCGAGGTCGATTACCTGCTGAAGGTGGTGGTCAAGGACATCGCCGCCTACGACCGCTTCTACAAGCGCCTGATCGCCACCGCGCCCCTGACCGACGTCTCGTCCAGCTTCGCCATGGAGCAGATCAAGTTCACGACGGCGCTGCCGATACCTTCTTAGCCGTTGGCGCGGCCCCCTCAGTCGCTCCGCGACAGCTCCCCCAGAAGGGGAGCATCTTGGCGCTTAGGATCCTCCCCCTCTGGGGGAGGTGTGCCGGAGGGCCGGAGGGGGTCCCCCTTGCTCAATCCGGCCACAGATCCTGGATGTCGCCCTTGCGGTTGAGCATGTGCGTGGCGCGCTTGATCAGCATCAGCAGGCGCTCGCGGCGACCTTCG
>JASGDR010000224.1:0-10835 GCA_047607095.1 Caulobacter sp. | reverse complement strand
CTCTCCAAAACGCCCGTCATTCCCGCCCTTGGGGCAGGGAATGACGGGCGTTGAGAGGATACCGTCCTAAGCCGCCTCGCCCCGCGCCCGCGCCAGCGGGTCGTAGTTGAGGATCGGCGACAGCCAGCGCTCGGTCGTGGCCAGGTCCCAGCCTTTGCGGCGGGCGTAGTCCTCGACCTGGTCGAAGTCGATCTTGCCCACCCCGAAATAGTGGCTCTGCGGGTGGCTGAAATAGAGGCCCGACACGGCCGCGCCGGGGCTCATGGCGAAGCTCTCGGTCAGGACCATGCCGGTGGCCGCCTCGGCGTCCAGCAGGCGAAACAGCGTGCCCTTCTCGGTGTGGTCGGGCTGGGCCGGATAGCCGGGCGCGGGGCGGATGCCCTGGTACTTCTCGGCGATCAGGCGGTTGGCGTCGAAGCCCTCGTCGGGCGCGTAGCCCCACAGCTCCACGCGCGCCTTGTGGTGCAGCCATTCGGCGAAGGCCTCGGCCAGGCGGTCGGCGAGCGCCGAGGCCATGATCGCCGAATAGTCGTCGCCGGCGTCCTTGAAGCGCTTGACGATCTCGTCCTCGCCGTGGCCGGCGGTGACGGCGAAACCGCCGACATAGTCGGCCGGGCCGCCCACCGGGGCGACGAAGTCCGACAGCGCCAGGTTGGCCTTGCCCTCGCCCGGCCCCTTGTCGATCTGCTGGCGCAGGGTGTGCAGGCGGGCGATCTCGACCGTGCGGGTCTCGTCCGAATACAGCACCACGTCGTCCTCGACCGCCTGGGCCGGCCAGAAGCCGATCACGCCCTTGGCCCCGAACCATTTTTCATGGATGAGCTTGTCGAGCATGGCGCGGGCGTCGCGATAGAGGTCGGTGGCGGCCTCGCCGACCACGTCGTCCTCCAGGATCTGCGGATAGCGGCCGATCAGCTCCCAGCTGGCGAAGAACGGCGACCAGTCGATGAACGGCTCCAGCTCGGCCAGGCTCGGCTCGAAGGTGCGCGCGCCGGTGAACAGCGGCTTGGGCGGGACATAGCCCTTCCAGTCGATGGCGTACTTGCGCTTGCGGGCCTCGCCGATGGCCGTGCGGGCCTTCACCGTCTGGCCGCGGGCGTACTGCTCGCGAACCTTGACGTATTCGGCGCGGGTGTCGGCCACCACCTTGTCCTTGTCGGTCGGCGACAGCAGCGAGCTGACCACGCCCACCGCCCGGCTGGCGTCGACGACATAGGTGGTCGCGCCGCGGCGATAGGCCGGCTCGATCTTCACCGCCGTGTGGGTGCGGCTGGTGGTGGCGCCGCCGATCAGCAGCGGGATGTCGAAGCCCTGGCGCTCCATCTCGGCGGCCACGAACACCATCTCGTCCAGCGACGGGGTGATCAGGCCCGACAGGCCGATCATGTCGACCTCGTGCTTCCTGGCCTCGTCGAGGATGCGGTCGGCGGGCACCATGACGCCCAGGTCGACGACCTCGTAGTTGTTGCACTGGAGCACGACGCCGACGATGTTCTTGCCGATGTCGTGGACGTCGCCCTTGACGGTGGCCATCAGCACCTTGCCTGCGGCCTTGCGTTCCTGGCCTTCCTTCTCGGCCTCCATGAACGGCATCAGCCAGGCCACGGCCTGCTTCATCACCCGGGCCGACTTCCACCTGCGGCAGGAACATCTTGCCCGCGCCGAACAGGTCGCCGACGACGTTCATGCCGTCCATCAGCGGGCCTTCGATGACGTGCAGCGGCCGCTCGGCCGCCAGGCGCGCCTCTTCGGTGTCGGCGTCGATGAACTCGGTGACGCCGTGCACCAGGGCGTGGGTCAGGCGCGCGTTCACGTCGCCCTCGCGCCAAGCCAGGTTGGCGACCTGCTGCTGGCCCTTCTCGCCCTTGTAGCGCGGGGCCATGTCGACCAGGCGCTCGGTGTTGGTCTGGACGGGGTCGCGCTGCGGACGGTTGAGGATCACGTCCTCGACGGCTTCGCGCAGGGTGGCGTCGATGTCGTCATAGACCGGCAGGTCGCCGGCGTTGACGATACCCATGTCCATGCCGGCGTTGATGGCGTGGTACAGGAACACCGAGTGGATCGCCCGGCGCACCGGCTCGTTGCCGCGGAAGCTGAACGACACGTTCGACACCCCGCCCGACACCCGGGCGTAGGGGCAGCGCTTCTTGATCTCGCGCGTGCCCTCGATGAAGTCGACGGCGTAGTTGTCGTGCTCCTCGATCCCGGTCGCCACGGCGAAGATGTTGGGGTCGAAGATGATGTCTTCCGGCGGGAAGCCCACCTTGCCCACCAGGACGTCGTAGGCCTTGGCGCAGATCTCGATCTTGCGGGCGGCGGTGTCGGCCTGGCCGACCTCGTCGAAGGCCATGACCACCACGGCCGCGCCGTAGCGCAGGCACAGCTTGGCCTGCTCGATGAACTTGGCCTCGCCTTCCTTCATCGAGATCGAATTGACGATCGCCTTGCCCTGCACGCACTTCAGGCCGGCCTCGATCACCTCCCACTTGGAGCTGTCGATCATCACCGGCACCCGGGCGATGTCCGGCTCGGCCGCCATCAGGTTCAGGAAGGTGATCATCGCCTGCTCGCTGTCGAGCAGGCCTTCGTCCATGTTGACGTCGATGACCTGGGCCCCGGCCTCCACCTGCTGGCGGGCGACCGACAGGGCCTCGGCGAAGTTGCCCTCGACGATCAGCTTCTTGAACTTGGCCGAACCGGTGACGTTGGTGCGTTCGCCGATGTTGACGAAGACGGGTCTCATTGGGATGCGCTCAAAATAGCTTGCAGGCCGGCGATGTGGGTCAGCCAGCCGTCGTGGCCGTCGCCCTCCTGCCAGAGTTCGTCGAGTTCGGAGGCGGGGCCGACCACGCGGGCCAGGGCGGCCCTGGCCAGGCGGGCCGCGCCTTCGGGCGGCGCGCCTAGCTGCGCCTTCAGGTCCTGATGATCCGCCGGCAGCAGCGCGGCGTCGCTCAGCGAAGCGGCCACCACCGCGGCGGCGGCCACGGCCATCTCGGCCTCCGGCGCTTCCAGATAGCCGCCGACCTTGACCACGTGGTCGAGGATCAGCACCACCGCGCGCCAGTCGGGCGCCTCGGCCAGGTCCGCGATGAAGTCGGCGGCTTCGTCGTTCTCGAAGGGTCCGTTGTCCCAGGCCATGGTCAGGCCGCCGTCGCGGCTTGCTTGGCGCGCGCCTCGGCCAGGGCCAGCTGGCCCCGGAGGAAGTCGGCGACATCGATCCCCTGCGCCTTGAGCGCCTTGGGATAGAGCGACGAGGCCGTCAGGCCCGGCAGGGTGTTGGTTTCCAGATAGACGAGGCCGTGCTCGGAGACGATGAAGTCCGAGCGCGAATAGCCCCGGCAGCCCAGAGCCTCGTGGGCCTTCAGGGCCTGGTCCTGCAGCGCGGCGTTGATCTCCGGCGCGAAGGTGGCCGGGCAGATCTCCTCGGTGTCCTTGGCCAGGTACTTGGACTTGTAGTCGAACTTGCCGGCCGACGGGCGGATCTCCACCGGCGGCAGGGCGATCAGCTCGCCGCTGGCCAGCTCCAGCACGCCGCAGGTCGACTCCAGGCCCTGCACGAAGGGCTCGATGACATAGGCCTGCTCGGTCGCCGCCTTCAGCGCCGCGTCCAGATCGGCCGGGGTGTCGACGAAGATCAGGCCGTAGCTGGAACCGTCCTCGGACGGCTTGGCGATCAGGCGGCCGTACTTGGCGAACGCTGCTTCAGCGTCTTCCGGCGCGATGTTCTGCGGAACCGAGACGCCGGCCTTGGCGACCACGTCCTTCGCCCGGGTCTTGCTGAACGCCAGCCAGCTGGCGTGCGAGCCCGAGCCGGTGAAGGCCACGCCGCGCGCCTCGCACAGCTTCTGCAGGCCGCCGTCCTCGGCGAAGCCGCCGTGCAGGCTCAGCAGCAGGGCGCGGTCCTCGCGGGCCGCGACGTCCAGGGCCGTCTCGATGTCGCCGACCGGCGCCCCCTCGGTCGGCAAGTCGAGCTCGAACGGACGATCATGGCCCAGCAGCACGGCCTGGCCGGCGACATAGACCTGGCCGTCCGGCGCCCAGAACCACAGGTCGGCCTCCGGCAGCAGCCGGGTCAGACTCTGGGCGCTGGCCACGGCCACGAGACGCTCGCGGCTGGGGCCGCCGAAAAGGATGGTGGTGCGCATCGGTCTCGTACTCGATCAGGCCAGCTCGAAGGGTTCCAGGCCCGCCAGGCGCATGGCCTTGGGGCGCTCGGGAATGGCGCGGGGCGCGACGCCGCGCACTTCGTCGGCCACGTGGCGGATGTGGTCCGGCGTGGTGCCGCAGCAGCCGCCCAGGATGTTGACCAGACCGTCCTTGGCCCATTCGTGCAGGGCGTGGCCGGTCTCGTGCGGCTCCTCGTCGTACTCGCCCATGGCGTTGGGCAGGCCGGCGTTGGGATAGGCGGCGACGAGCGTATCGGCGATGCGCGCCATCTCGGCGATGTGCGGACGCATCAAATCGGCGCCCAGGGCGCAGTTGAAGCCCACGGCGAACGGTTTGGCGTGCTTGATCGAGTTCCAGAACGCCTCGGCCGTCTGGCCCGACAGGGTGCGGCCCGAGCGGTCGGTGATCGTGCCGCTGATCCAGATCGGCAGCTCCTCGTGGCCCTCGTCGCGCCAGTCGAGGATCGCCTTGATGGCGGCCT
Organism: Caulobacter sp.; assembly: GCA_047607095.1. GTDB lineage: Bacteria > Pseudomonadota > Alphaproteobacteria > Caulobacterales > Caulobacteraceae > Caulobacter. Next base: position 6,187 of record JASGDR010000224.1, on the reverse strand, counting down.
TGCAGTTCAGGGTGTCGGTGATGGTCTCGATCAGGAACAGATCGACCCCGCCCTGGTAGAGGGCGTCCACCTGCTGTCGATAGGCCTGGTAGACCTGGTCGAAGGTCACCTTGCGCGCGCCGGGATCGTTCACGTCCGACGACATCGACAGCATGACGTTCAGCGGCCCGATCGAGCCGGCGATGAACTTCGGGCGCTCGGGGTTTTCGGCGTTCCAGCGGTCGGCCACCTGGCGGCCGATCTTCGCGCCCTCGAAATTGATGTCCCAGACGTCCTGCTCGCCGAGGCGATAGTCGGCCTGGGCGATGGTGGTGCCCGAGAAGGTGTTGGTCTCGGAGATGTCGGCGCCGGCCGCGAAATAGGCGTCGTGCAGCTCGGCCACGAGATCCGGCCGGGTCAGGCACAGGATGTCGTTGTTGCCCTTCATCTGGCCGTCGTAGTCGGCGAAGCGCTCGGCGCGGTAGTCGGCCTCGGTCAGCTTCTTCTTCTGGAACATCACGCCCCAGGAGCCGTCGAGAATAAGGATGCGTTGCTTGGCGGCGGCCTTGAGGGCCTCGACGCGGTCGGCGCGGATGGAGAGGTCGGTCATTTCGCGGCTCCCTGCTGGCGCGCGAGTTCCTTGTTGAACGCCGTCTCGGAGGCGTTGACGAACCGGCCGAACTCGACCGGGTCGATGAAGGCGTCGGCGTCGCCGCGCAGCTGCTTCTGGCGCTTGGCCAGCAGTCCGCCCTGCTCCTCGTGGCTGGGCAGCATGACGTCGGTCGGCAGCGTCCGCATCGTCGCGAAACTGGCCCGATAGTCGGCGACGATGGTCTTGTGGGTCTTGTTGCCGACCAGCACGTTGCCGGCCACCGACAGCGAGCACGGGAAGGTCACGTTCAGCGGCCGGTCCTTCTCGACGACCTGGGTGGTCCAGGTGGTGCAGCCGACGGTGTGGCCGGGCGTCAGGTGGGCGACCAGGATCGCGCCGCCCATCTTCAGCTTGGTCTCGTCGCCGAACGCCTTGTCGACCTTCACGGCCGGGAACGGGGTGAGGCCATTGCTGTTGTCGCCGAAGTGCTGCCCCTTCTCGAGCGCCGGCTTGTCGGCCCGCGAGGCCCACAGCTTGGCCCCCGTATCGGCCTTCAGCTGGGCCAGTCCCCCGGCGTGGTCGAAGTGGGCGTGGGTGTTGATCAGCACCTTCACGTCGGTGAGCTTGAAGCCCAGCGCGGCGATGTTGCGCTCGATCAGCTTGGCCCCCTCGGCCGACGGACCGCCGTCCAGCACCACGTGGCCTTCGGGCGAGGTGATCAGCCAGGCCGACAGCCCCTCGGAGCCGACATAGTAGATGTTTCCGACCACGCGGTAGGGCCGCATCGGCTTGGACCAGTTGGGCGGATCGCCCTGCGCGCCGGCCGCGCCGAAGGTCAGGGCGCTGAGCGCCAGGGCGAGGGTCAGGACCTTCTTCATGCGGCGGCCTCCGTCGCCGGGGCCGGCGCGGTCTCGCGCACGCCCAGCACGCGGCAGATGGCGTAGACCAGGTCGGCGCGGTTCAGGGTGTAGAAATGGAAGTCGTTGAAGCCCTGCTCCTGCAGCTTGGCGCACATCTCGGCGGCCACCGAGCAGGCGATCAGGCGGCGGGTCTCGGGGTCGCCGTCCAGCCCCTCGAACAGATTGGCCAGCCACGACGGCACCGAGGTCTGGCAGGCGGCAGACATCGTCTTCAGGCCGTTGAAGTTGGTCACCGGCATGACGCCCGGCACGATCGGGATGGTGATCCCGGCGCTGCGGGCCTTGTCGACGAAGCGCAGGAAGGCGTCGATGTCGAAGAAGAACTGGCTGATGCCCAGCGTCGCGCCGGCGTCGACCTTGGCCTTCAGCACGTCGATGTCGTGGTCCAGCGACGGGCTCTCGGGATGCTTCTCGGGATAGACGCCGACTAGCACCTCGAACGCGCCTTGGGCGCGCACGGCGGCCGTCAGTTCGGTGGCGTTGCGATAGCCGTCCTCGCGCGGCGTGTAGACGCCGCCGATGCCGCCCTCGCCCGGAGGCGGATCGCCGCGCAGGGCCACGATGTGGCGCACGCCGATGTTCCAGTAGTCGCCGATCACCTCGTCGACCTCGGCCCGGCTGGCGCCGACGCAGGTCAGGTGGGCCGCCGGCTTCAGGCTGGTCTCGTCGAGGATGCGCTTGACCGTGCGGTGGGTGCGCTCGCGGGTCGAGCCGCCGGCCCCGTAGGTCACCGAGACGAAGGCCGGATCCAGCGGGGCCAGGCGGGTGATCGCCTCCCACAGGTTGGCTTCCATCTTCTCGGTCTTGGGCGGGAAGAACTCGAACGAGACGCGCGGGCGAACCGCGCCGACGGGACGCTCGCCTGCGCGGGCCACGGGGCCGATCACGCGGCGGGTGGGCGGCAGGGTCATGCGGCGGTCCTTTCGGCGACCGCGGCCGCCGGGCGGCGCGCGGTCCAGATCTTGACGGTCAGCCCCTCGGCCGTGGTCGGCGGCAGGGCGATGTTGGTTTCCGGGACGAGGTCGGCGGCCGTGATCCACGGCAGGATCTCGTCGTCGGCGAAACCGAGGCGGCGATGCTGATGGGCCTCGCGCAGGAACTCGTGGTCGTGCGGGGCGAAGTCGGCGATCAGCAGCAGGCCGCCGGGCGTCACCAGGCGCGCGGCCTCGGCCACGGCGGCGGCGGGGTCGCCCAGATAGTGCAGCACCTGGTGGACGGTGACGAGATCGGCGCAGCCGCCCGGCAGGCCGGTGTCGAAGATGTCGCCATGGCGCAGCTCGCAGGCGGTAAGCCCGGCCTTGGCCACCTCGTCGCGGGCGATGTTCAGCATCTGCTGCGACAAATCGAGACCCAAGGCGTTCACCACCCGCTTGCCGAGGAGCGTCAGCATGCGGCCCGCGCCCGCGCCCAGGTCGACCATCTCGTCGAAGGGGCCCTCGCCGGTCGCGCGCAGAATGGCCGCCTCGACCTCCTGCTCGTCGACGTACAGCGAGCGGATCTCGTTCCAGCGCGCGGCGTTGCGGGCGAAATAGGCCTGGGCCCCGGCCGAGCGCTCTGCCCGCACGGCGGCCAGTTGCCCGGCGTCGGTCCGGATGACGACGTCGTCGCGATCGATCAGCCCCAGGGCCGCGGCGACCACCGCCCCGCCGCCCGAGGTTCCCGCCAGGCGGTAGAACACCCAGGCGCCGTCGGGAAAGCGTTCGACCAGTCCGGCCTCGGCCAGAAGCTTCAGGTGGCGGGAGACGCGCGGCTGGCTCTGATCGAGGATCCGGCACAGCTCCAGCACGGAAAGCTCGTCCGCCGCCAGCAGCGCGAGGATGCGCAGGCGGGTGCTCTCGCCCGCCGCCCGCAAGATGTCGACAACCTGTTCGCTCGATAGCGCCATAGGGATATAAAGATATCTTTATGTCCGATTTGGCAAGCGGTTTCTGCGCGCCGACAGCGCTCCTTAGCCCGCCGCGCGGAGATCAAAAAGCCCCGGAAGACCGCCAAACGTATGGCGCAGGGGATAAATCTTCCCCTGCCCGCCTCACGCCTGTTCGGCGGGCTGCCACAGCTCGATCTTCAGGCCCTCGGGATCGACCAGCCAGGCGAAGCGGCCGTAGCCCTCGTCCTGCCGGCCGGTCGGTTCGACGCCCTCGGCCGCCGCTCGGGCCAGCACCCCGTCCAGGTCGTCGACGACGAAATTGATCATGAACGGCGCGGCCGACGGCTCGAAATAGCGCGTGTCGGCGGGGAACGGCGACCAGTTGCCGCTCACCGCCTTCGACGGCTCGAACACCACGCCGCCCCAGTCCTCGATCCTGAAGCCCAGCACGCGCGCGTACCACGCGGCCAGGGCCTTGGGGTCGCTCGCCTTGAAGAACACCCCGCCCAGACCCAGCACCTTGGCCATGAATTCCCCTCCGCCCGCGGCAAGCCGAGGGGAACTACATCACGCCGCCACCGGGCTCGCCAGGGGCTCGCCGTGGAAGTAGCGGCGCAGGTTCTCGAGCGTCAGGTTGACCATGGCCGGCAGGCTGTCGAGCGTGGCGCCGGCCATGTGCGGGGTCAGCACCGTATGGGGCGCGTCGGCCCAGCGGGCGGGCGGCGTCGGCTCCTGCTCGAAGACGTCGAGGGCGGCCATGCCCAGGCGGCCGTCCTTCAGCGCCGCGATCAGGGCGTCCTCGTCGACCAGCGACCCGCGCGAGACGTTGACCAGCAGGCCCTGCGGCCCCAGGGCGTCGATCACCCCGGCGTCGATCATGTGGCGGTTGGAGGCGTCGGGCCTGGCGCAGACCACCAGGATGTCGCTGTCGCGGGCCAGGGCGAGCAGGCTCTCGACCCGCGGCCATTCGGTCTCCTTCGGACGCGGCCCCCACCAGGCGACCTTGACGTCGAAGGCGGTCAGGCGCCGGGCGACGGCCTCGCCGATATGGCCCAGGCCGACGATCCCGGCCTTGCGGCCGCGCAGGCCGTGGCGCGCGCCCATCCGGTCCATCGAGGTCCAGCGGCCCGAGCGCACGCGGCGGTCGCCCTCGGCGATGCCGCGCCAGGCGCTCAGCAGCAGGCCCAGGGCGTGGTCGGCCACGTCGCCGGCGTTGAGCCCGACCGAATGGGTCACGGCCAGGCCGTGGGCCCGGCACCACGGCACGTCGACGCCGTCGTAGCCGGCGCTGACGCAGGCGATCAGGCCCAGCCGCGGCATCTCCGACAGCAGGTCGCGCGGCAGCACCATCTCACCGGCGTGGACGATGGCCTGCACCTGCTTGCCCGGCCCCTCCAGGAAGGCCAGGCGATCGGGATAGTCCCACAGCCGGTGCACCTCGTAAGCCCCCTCGAGCAGCGGCTGCAGCGGCAGCAGCATCTCGTGCGACAGAACGATGTGGGGCTTCACGACGGCGGTCTGGGGCATTGGGCGGCTCCGGTCCCGGCGCGCGGCGGAAAGTCTCCGTCGCCGATCCGCGGGACGATTGTACCAGGGGACAAGCTACTCTTCCTGCGGCCGCGCGCCAGCGCCCAAGACGCGACGCACGACAATCTGAAGACGTCGCTCAAAACCCGCCGCCGCGGCCCCGGTTCCCGCACCGCAACAAGCAAGGTCCAGCTGTGAACGCCCTGGGCCCGAAGGGGTTTTATTCCCGGCGCCCACACGGCGCCTTAGGGAGAGCTCCCCATGTTGACGAAAACCCTGCTGGCGGGCGCAGCGCTCGCCATGATCGTCTCCGGCGCGGCCGTCGCCAATCCGAAGATCAAGGCCGGCGCAGCCGCGGCCGCGCCCAAGCAGCCGATCCCCTACGACCAGCTCGACGCCTATCTGAAGGCCTCGCCCAAGCAGCGGGCGGCCAAGGACTGGTGGGCCGGAGAAGCCGCCACCGGCATGCAGGCCGACACCTCGGCCAACCTGCCGCCGGCCCCGACGACCGGCTCGATGTCGGGCGAGGCGAACGCCGGGATGGCGGTGAACCCGCCGGCCGCCGACGCCCCGCCCTCGATGCCGAGCACGCCGCCCGCCGACAGCAACCCCGACGCCATGGCCCCGCAGCCGGGCGCCGACCTGCCCGGAACCGACCCGAACATGCCGCCGAAGGAGCCGAAGTAGGCGCGGCGCGCAACGCGCAACCAAAGCGCGACTATTCGCTTTACCTTGAGGCTCCCCCGCCCCTATCGTGAAGAGGCAGGGGGGTCTGCAGGTGCAACGTCGTCGCGAGCTTCTGGCTTGTCTGATCATCGCCGTCTTCGCGACGGTGAGCGCGGCCGCGTTCGCCATCATCGACCCGATGGGCCTGGACCAGGCTTCCGACGACCATAGCGCGGGCGTCGTGTCCCGCGTCTTCGCCGCCGACTACGACGGCGGCGCCCAGGACCAGCCCGACCGCCCCACCGTCCTCGAGATCACCGACTACACCCTGTCCCGCCTCGCCGAGCCCGGCGGCGAAGTCGAGTGGCCCCCGCCCCGCGGCTTCTACACCGACGTCATCGTCACCATCGCCCGCGAACGGCCCGCGGCCATCTTCCTCGACTACATGCTGGTGTCGAAATACCAGCCCGGCGAGCAGGAGCGGTTCTTCGCGGTGCTCGACCAGGTCACCGCCGCCGACAAATGGCGGGATGACCCGAAATGCCGCGCCACGCCCCTCGCCAAGCTGCGGTGCATCATTGGGCGAGGCGGTACGCCGGTGGTCCTGGGCAAGGCCTTCGCTCCCGACCAGTGCGG
>JASGDR010000223.1:0-6914 GCA_047607095.1 Caulobacter sp. | reverse complement strand
GGCCGGACGCCTCGCGGCCGAGGCCGCGACGGCGACCGCCGCCGCCCCCTTGCAATTGCGCAGCGTGGCGGTGACGGACCTGGCCACCACCATGGCCAGCCAGCTCGACGACGCCCAGGTCACGCTGAAGCCGCGCGGCTTCTCGCTGGGGGCCATCCAGGTCAACGCCAAGGTGCTGCTGCAGGACGCCGGCGCCGTGCAGCTGATCGACGCCGACACGGCCAAGGACCTCAAGCAGGACGTGCTCAGCGACGTCAAATTCCAGTTCATCCCCGAAAAGCCGGTCGGCGAAGGCGACGGTCCCCGCGCGCCCGACGTGCTGCAGCTGACCGAAAGCGCCGCGCGCCGGGTGCTGACCTCGGTGGGCCTGGTGCTGGAGGCCAGCGTCGGCCCGCGCGCGCTCAATCCGGCCGTCGCCCCCGGCCAGGCCATGGTGCAGTCGCCCACGGCCGGCTCGGCCGTCGCCCGCGGGGCGCGGGTGATGGTGATCTTCGCGGCCGCCGACGAACAGGGAGCCTGACATGGCCCAGGACGCCTCCGAACTGCTCAGCGAAAGCCTGGCGACACCGCTGGGCGAGGTGATCGCCGCCGTCGGGCGCGGCGTGGCCGAGGCCCAGGCGGCCCTCGACCAGGGCTCGCTGAACGCCAGCCTCGCCATCTACGAGGCCGACGGCGACGAGGGTTTGGAGATGCTGCGCTCGATCGGCTACCAGCCGACCTTCTACGTGCTGCCCGAGACCACCTGCGAGGTGCAGGTGTCGATGCGCATCGGCGGCACGGGCGGCGCCGACGGCAGCGCGGGCACGACCGGCCGCAGCGGCGCGATCGGCCAGGCCCGCACCTATGTCACCCCGGTCGACGCGGCCTTCCAGCAGCGCTACGGCTTCCAGGCCAGCGGCGCGGCCAAGCTGACCTTCAAGATCGTGCCGGTGCCCGCGCCCGCCGCCCTCGACGACGCCGCCCCCATGCCCGAGGTGCGCGGCCTCTCCGGCGCCGACGCCGTCGCCCTGATGGCGACCCGAGGCCTCGCCGCCGAGTTCGTCGACGCCAAGGGCCAGGGCGTCAGCGCCGCCGACGCCGCCAAGCAGACGGTCAAGACCCAAGACGCCCCGCCCCGCGCCCTGGTCCGCACCACCAACGCGGTGATCCTCGGACTGGGCTGACGCTCTTGATCCCTAGCGGACTTGCTTGAAGCCGGCGCGGCGGCCACCTTCGCGCCATGCTCAAGCTCACGCCCGTCGCCATGATGACCCACGGCCCCGCCTATGCCTGGGCGCCGGACTATCGTCTCGAGGAATGGGTGGAGCTGACGGGACAGGCCCGCGACGCCGACGTCGCCAACGCCGTGGCCGCCCTCGCCTGGTACGGCGACGAAGCCGAGGGCGCGACCCTGGAAAAGGTGCTGCTTGCGATGATGGCCGGCGAGAGCCGGGTCCTGGCCGGCGGCCTGCGCGCCGAACGGGACGGCGTGGTCATCGGCCCCAGCTGCTGCTGCGGACTGGAGAACTGGCGACAGTGGTTCCGGGTCAAGCCGGGCGGCGCATCGCCGTGGCTGGGCCATGACCCAAACCCCCACGTCGAGTGCGCGGACGACCGGGCGATCATCCATGCCGACGACGCCCCCGGGGCCCAGACCATAGTCGTAGACTACGCCGAGCTGTCGGCGGCGCGGGTCGCCGCCGATGCGGCCTTCACCGACTTCATCCGCCGGCTTCAGGATTGGCTGGCCCGCCACGCACCGGGCGCGGCGGGCTTCGCCGATTGGTTCGTCGAGCTGTTCGACATCTCCCCGCCGCTCGACGACTGAGGAGCTAGGGCGCCTCGGCTTCCTTCAGCGGCGGCACGTCGACGCCCTTGGCCAGCAGGCTCGTGCGGCGGCTGTAGAGCAGGTAGACCACGAGGCCGATGGCGTTCCAGCCGGCGAAGCGGATCAGGGTGCCGACCGGCAGGCTGATCATGAAGTACAGGCAGCCGACCACGGCCAGCGGCGCGACGATCCACACCGCCGGGCAGCGGAACAGGCGCGGCAGGTCCGGACGGGTCACCCGCAGCACCATCACGCAGACGGCCACGCAGACGAAAGCCAGCAGCGTGCCGGCGTTCGACAGCTCGGCGATCTGATCCAGCGGCAGGAAGCCGGCCACCAGCGCCACGGCGACGCCGGTGATCAGGGTCAGGCGCACGGGCGCCTGCTTGGCGCTGAGCTTGCCGAGCGCCTTGGGCAGCAGGCCGTCGCGGGCCATGACGAAGAACACCCGGGTCTGGCCGTACATCATGACCAGGATCACGCTGGGCAGGGCCAGGATGGCGGCGACCGCGATGGCCACGGCGGCCACCGGGTGCTGCAGCGAGCGCAGGATGAAGGCCAGCGGCTCGCCCGACTTGGCGAACTCGGCATAGGGCCAGGCCCCGACGGCGCAGGCGGCCACGACCATGTAGATCACCGTGCAGATCAGCATCGAGCCGATGATGCCGATGGTCAGGTCGCGCTTGGGGTTCTTGACCTCCTCGGCCGAGGTCGAGACCGCGTCAAAGCCGAAGAAGGCGAAGAACACGATGGCGGCGGCCGCCATCACCCCGCGCGGATGGCCGCCCTCGGTGTGCGAGGCGAAGCCGTAGGGCATGAACGGAGTGAAGTTGGCGGCCTTGATCGCGCCGATGGTCAGGGCCACGAACACGGCCAGGGCGATGATCTTGATGAACACCAGCACGATGTTGACCGTGGCGCTCTCGCGCGCGCCCTTGGCCAGCAGCGCCGTCACCGCCGCGGTGATCAGCACCGCCGGCAGGTTGATCAGCCCGCCCGCGTGCGGGCCGGCCAGGAGTTCGGGCGGCAACATGACGCCGACGCTCTTGAGCAGCCCGACCATGTAGCCCGACCAGCCGACAGCCACGGCCGCGCAGGTGACGGCGTATTCCAGAACGAGGCTCCAACCGACGATCCAGGCTAGGCCCTCGCCCAGCACCGAATAGGCGTAGGTGTAGGCGCTGCCCGCCGCCGGGATCAGGGTGGCGACCTCGGCATAGGCCAGCGCGGCGAACACGCAGAGCACGCCGCAGGCGGCGAAGGCCAGGATCACCGCCGGGCCGGCGCGCTCGGCGCCGATGCCGGTCAGGGTGTAGATCCCCGTGCCGATGATGGCGCCGATGCCCAGCGCCAAGAGGTGCGGCCAGCTGAGCGTGGGCTTGAGCCTATGGCCCTCGTCCACCGTGACGATCGCGTCGAGCGCCTTGCGGCGCGTCCAGAAGCTCATTCGATCCCCCTTACAGGAACTCCGCGCCGCACTCCTCCCGGCAACGCGGAGACATTGGCCAAATCAGAACTCGATGCGTCTCCCCCGATCAGCGCCCCAGGCTGAAAGGGTCGTCGATTGACGCCGACGGCGGCGTGAACCAGGCCGCGCCGTCCTCGGTGACGTGAAAATGATCTTCCAGCCGGATCCCGAACCGGCCCGGCACGACGATCATCGGCTCGTTGGAGAAGCACATGCCCGGCGCCAGCGGCGTGGAATCGCCGCGCACCAGATAGGGCCCCTCGTGGATCGACAGGCCGATGCCGTGGCCGGTGCGGTGCGGCAGGCCCGGCAGGGCGTAGTCGGGACCCAGGCCATGGCGCTCGAGCACGGCGCGGGCGACCTGATCGATCGTCTCGCACGGCAGGCCGGGTTTCACCGCGTCGAAGGCGGCGGCCTGGGCCGCGTGCTCGATCTCCCAGATCCGGCGGTGCTCCGCCCCCGGCTCGCCGAACACGTAGGTGCGGGTGATGTCGGCCTGATAGCCCTCGACCTGGCAGCCGGTGTCGATCAGGACGAGATCGCCCTCCGCCAGTTCCTGGTCGCCGGGCAGGCCGTGCGGATAGGCCGTGGCCTCGCCGAACTGCACCGCGCAGAAGGTCGAGCCGGTCGTGCCGGCCGCGCGATGGGCCTCGTCGATGAAGCGCTTGACCTCGCTGGCCTTGACGCCCGGCGCCAGCACCGCGCCGGCGCGGCGATGCACGTCGAGGGTGATGGCCTTGGCGTAGCGCATCAAGGCCAGTTCGGCCTCCGACTTCACGCCCCGGCAGCCGTCGACCACCGCCGTCGCGTCCTTGACCGACAGCGAAGGCGCGACCGCCTTCAGCGACGAATAGAGCAGGAACGGCGCGGCCGGATCGAGGGCCAGGGTGTCGACCCCGACCTCGGCCAGGCAACGCGCGACCAGGGCGGCCGGGCATTCGTGCTCCTGCCACAGGCGGATCCCGACCTCGATCTTCAGGTCGGCCTGCAGCGAGCCCAGCTCGAACCCCGGGCAGATCATCAGCGGCGCGCCGCTGACCGGCAGCAGCAGGGCCACCAGCCGCTCGGTCGCGCCCCACGGCACGCCGGTGAAATAGCGCAACGAGGCGCCGGCCCCGATCAGCAGGGCGTCGGCGCCCAGCGCGCGGGTCAGCCCCCTCGCCTTCTCCAGCCTGGCCTCGTACTCGGCGACGGCGATCGCGGGCGGGCGGCCGGCGCGCGGCGAAAGGTCGGCCAGTTCAGCGGCCATGGTCGAAACGCCCACGCCCAGGGTCATGCGGAAGTCCTCGTCTTGCCGCGCCCGGGGGCGAAGCGCTCAATATCGAAGGCGGAAAGGTCCGGCGCCTGGCCGGCCATCAGCCGCGCCACGATCTCGCCGGTCGTCGCCGCCAGGGTCAGGCCCAGGTGCTGGTGCCCGAAGGCATAATAGAGATTGTCGGCCCGCGTGCTGGCGCCGATGGCCGGCAGATAGTCCGGCAGGGTCGGCCGCGCGCCCGACCATTGGGCCACCTGGCCCTGCAGCCGGATCCCCAGCGCGTCCAGGTGAGTGCGCAGCCGGTCCCACTTCATCGGATCGGGGGGCGAGCCCTCGCGGCCGAACTCGACGAAGCTGGCGGCCCGCAGCCGGTCGCCGAAACGGGTCAGGATCAAGGAACGGTCCTCGAACACCACCGGCGGCAGGCCCACCCAGTCGCCCGCGCCGCCCTCCAGGTGATAGCCGCGCTCGGCGATGACCGGAGCGACATGGCCGAGGCTGCGCATCAGGGCGCCGGAGCCGACGCCGCCGGTCACCAGGATCCGGCCGGCGGCGATGCGCTCGCCGCCCTCCAGCACGACCTGCGCGAACCGGCCGCTGGGCGCCAGGCGCGAAACGCCGGCCGTCAGGCGCTTGCCGCCCGCCGCCTCGAACGCCTCGCCCAGCAGCTTCAGCACCTGGCCGGGATCGCTGACCTGGGCAGAGCCCTCGAATCGGGCCCCGCCCGCCAGAGGCGTCGAGACCTGCCGGGCGACGCGCCGCAGGGTCGGCTCGTCCAGGGGAGAAAGCTTCGTCCGTCCGATGTCGGCCGCGCTCCAGGCGGCCATGCCCTTGCGGGCGCTCTCGCCGCTTTCCCAGACCACGACATGGCCCTGTTCGACGACGAGGTCGGGGCGCTCGACAGAAGCCGCCAGGCGCCGCCAGGCCGGCAGGGCGTCGGCCAGCAGGCCGCCCAGAGCCGCCCGGCCGCGAGCCGCGCCCTCGGGCGTGCAGGCGCGGATGTATCGCGCCGCCCAGGGCATCCAGGTCGTCGCGTCGGCCAGCCGGAAATCGAGCGCTCCGCCCAGGGCGAAAAGCCGCCGCGGCGCCGAAGCCAGGGCGGCCGGCGAGGCCAGGGGTTCCACCTGCTCGACCGCGATATGGCCGGCGTTGCCATAGGACGCCGGCGGCGGATCGCGCATCGGATCGATCAGCAGCACGTCCTCGCCCGCGCGCCGCAGAGCCAGCGCGCAGACCGTGCCCACGATCCCGCCTCCGATAACCGCCGTTCCTGCCGCCTTCATTGTCGGGCTTTACCCTCGCACTCAATATCGTATACGGTAGACAAATCAGCAGGAGGCGCAAGCACTATGAGTTCCATGCGTTGGTCGGGCGTGTTTCCCGCCGCCACCACTCAATTCAAGACCGATCTCTCGATCGACTACGACGCCAGCCAGCAGGTGCTGGATAACCTCGTCCGCGACGGCGTGCACGGCCTTGTCGTGCTGGGCACCTGCGGCGAGAACAACTCGCTGGAAGCCGACGAAAAGCGCACCATGCTGAAGGCCGCCGTCGAGGTGGTCGCCGGCCGCGTGCCGATCATCGTGGGCTGCTCGGAACTGACCACGCCCCGCGCCGCCGCCTTCGCCAAGGACGCCGAGGCCATCGGCGCCAACGCCCTGATGGCCCTGCCGGCCATGGTCTACGTGCCGACCGAAGCCGAGCTGGAAGCCCACTTCCGCACGGTCGCCCGGGCCTCGGGCCTGCCGATCATGCTCTACAACAACCCGCCGGCCTACCGCGCCGCCATCAGCCTCCCCGTCCTGGAACGCCTGGCCGACGAGCCGACCATCGTCGCCGTCAAGGAAAGCGCTCCCGACACCCGCCGCTTCACCGATCTCGCCCGCGCCTTCGGCGAGCGCTTCATCCTGATGGCCGGCCTCGACGACGTCGCCCTGGAAGGCCTGCTGCTGGGCGCCAAGGGCTGGGTTTCGGGCCTGACCAGCGCCTTCCCGCAGGAATCGGTGGCCCTGGTGGCGGCGGTCGACGCCGGCGACCTCGTGACGGCCCGCCGCATCTATCAGTGGTTCATGCCGCTGCTGCACCTCGACGCCGAGCACGACCTCGTCCAGTCGATCAAGCTGGCCGAGGAGATCATGGGCCGCGGTTCCGAACGCGTGCGCATGCCGCGCCTGCCGCTGGCCGGCGCCCGCCGCGCCCAGGTCGTCGCCATGGTCGAGGAAGCCGCCGCCACCCGGCCGGTGCTGACCAAGGCCGAAGCGGCCTGACGTAGCGTTGCGTGGTCCTCGCCCCCATCGGGCCGCGCCGCAGGCGCGGCCCGCCTCAGAGCATGCTTTGACAGGCTCGGGGTGAGGACCACGCAACGCTACGTCAGGCCGCTTCGG
>JASGDR010000222.1:0-7421 GCA_047607095.1 Caulobacter sp. | reverse complement strand
CGTCCAGCTTCGCCATGGAGCAGATCAAGTTCACGACGGCGCTGCCGATACCTTCTTAGCCGTTGGCGCGGCCCCCTCAGTCGCTCCGCGACAGCTACCCCAGAAGGGGAGCATCTGAAGCGCCGGGATCCTCCCCCTCCGGGGGAGGTGGCCCGAAGGGCCGGAGGGGGTCTCCGCGCCTCTAGTCCGGCCAGAGGTCCTGGATGTCGCCCTTGCGGTTGAGCATGTGCGTGGCGCGCTTGATCAGCATCAGCAGGCGCTCGCGGCGACCTTCGCCGTCGTAGGTGAGCGTCGTGCGGGCCAGGCCTTCGAGCATGAAGCGGGCGAGGTCGCGGCTGGCTTGGAAGCGCGGGCCGGCGCCGGCGTGCAGGATCTTCAGGAAGTGGTCGCCCGCCTGGGCGCGGTCGAACTCGGCCTGGGCCGGGGCCAGCAGGGCCTGGATGGCCGCGTCGGTGCGGCCGGCGGCCTCCAGCTCGGCGAAGGCCAGGAACGGCTCGCTCTGCAGCAGGTCCCAGTAGCTGTCGATGGCGTGCTCGGTGACGTCGGCCCCGGCGGGGATGCTGTCGGCGGCGGCGCGGAACAGGGCCGAGCGCGCGGCCTGGACGTGGGCCACGGCCGCCTCGACCAGGGCTTCGCGGGTCGGGAAGTGATAGAGCATCGCCCCGCGCGTCAGGCCCGCGGCGTCGGCGATCACCGGGTTGGTGGCCGCGTGATAACCGATCTCGGCGAACAGCCGCATGGCGCAATCGAGAATCCGCGCGCGCGTCTTCAGCGATTTCGGCGTGTCCTTGGCGAGGCGGGCGGCGTCCATCGGCGTGATCTAGTGCGGAGCATGCTGCGCTGCAACAGTCGTTTTCCCAAAGAACACAAGGGATGGGACGCCGGTCGCGCCATCGAGGACGCGCCTGCCGCACGCGCAGGAACTGGTCGAAACAGAGGCTGACCCTACGGCGCCTACCCCCGTTCGGCCAACACCCGGCGATTCGCCGCGCCCTCGAAGGCGCGCCGAACCCGGACGGTTTCATCAAAGCGACATGCAATCAGCTTATCCGCCACCCTCAGTTCTCGCTTGGGGAAGCGGTGTCGCGGGGGCGGCGCCGCACAGCGCTGGGGAGCCGGTCATGGCCGCCGAGATCGAAGTCCGCCGCTATCGCAGCATCTTCATCAGCGACATCCATCTGGGCACGCGCGGCTGTCAGGCCGAGCTGCTGCTCGACTTCATCCGCCACGTCGAGTGCGACCGCCTCTATCTGGTCGGCGACATCATCGACGGCTGGAAACTGCGCAGCGGCTGGTACTGGCCCCAGAGCCACAACGACGTGGTGCAGAAGATCCTGCGCCTGGCCCGCAAGGGGGTGGAGGTGATCTACGTCCCCGGCAACCACGACGACCGGGTGCGCGACTTCTGCGGCGTCCACTTCGGCGGCGTGGTCGTGGCCCGCGACGTGATCCACGAAGCGGCCGACGGCAAGCGCTACCTGGTGGTCCACGGCGACGAGTTCGACGGCGTGGTGCAGCACGCCAAGTGGCTCGCCTTCCTCGGGGATTGGTCCTATAGAACCATCCTCATGCTGAACACCTTGCTCAACCGCGCGCGGCGGAGGATGGGGTTCAGCTACTGGAGCCTCTCGGCCTATCTGAAGGTCAAGGTGAAGAACGCGTTGCAGTTCATCGAGAACTTCGAAGCCGCCGTCGCCGACGAGGCCCGCCGCCGCGGCGTCGACGGCGTGATCTGCGGTCATATCCACAAGGCCGAGATGCGAGAGATCGACGGTATTCTTTACGTCAACGACGGCGACTGGGTTGAAAGCTGCACCGCTCTGGTGGAGCATATGGACGGCCAGCTCGAAATCCTCGAATGGTCGAAGATGAGGTCCTGGTCGGTGATCGACCGGGCCCGGGCGCTCGCCGTCGAGCCCCCGTTGCCGGAGCCTGCCGCCGCCTGATGCGGATACTACTCGCCACCGACGCATGGGAACCGCAGGTCAACGGCGTGGTTCGGACCCTCACCAAGGTGATGGCCGAGCTGCGCGCCATGGGCCATGAAGTGGACGTGGTCAGCCCCGACCAGTTCCCGACCTTCCCGCTGCCCACCTATCCCGAGATCAAGCTCGCGATCGGCGCCTACGAGCCGGTGCAGGAGCGCTTCAAGTCGTTCGAGCCCGAAGCGATCCACATCGCGACCGAGGGCCCGATCGGCCTGGCCGCGCGCCGCATCTGCCTGGAGTGGAAGCTGCCGTTCACGACCAGCTACCACACGCGCTTTCCCGAATACGTCTCGGCCCGCCTGCCGCTGCCGCTGGCGGCCGGCTACACCTACATGCGCTGGTTCCACAAGCCGTCGGGCCGCCTGATGGTGGCCACGCCGACCATGCGCGACGAGCTGGTGCGCCACGGCTTCCGCAACATCTCGCCCTGGTCGCGCGGCGTCGACACCGACGTCTTCAAGCCGCGCGCCGAAGGCGACCCGGACCTGTTCGAGGGGCTGGCCCGGCCGATCTTCCTCAATGTCGGCCGCGTGGCCGTGGAGAAGAACATCGAGGCCTTCGCCAGCCTCGACCTGCCCGGCACCAAGGTCGTCATCGGCGATGGGCCCCAGCGCGAGGAACTGGCCGAGAAATATCCCGAGGTGAAGTTCCTGGGTGCCAAGTTCGGCGACGAGCTGGCCCGCCACTTCGCCTGCGCCGACGTGTTCTGCTTCCCGTCCCTGACCGACACCTTCGGCCTGGTGATCCTGGAGGCCATGGCCGCCGGCGTGCCGGTGGCGGCTTTCTCGGCGCCCGGCCCCATCGACATCATTCCGGGCTCCGGCGCCGGCGTGCTGGCGCCCGGCCAGACCGACGGCCTGCGCGAGGCGTGCCTGGCCTGCCTCGACATCGACCACGCCGCGGTGCGCAAGTTCGCCGAGGGCTTCTCGTGGCGCGCCTGCGCCGAGGAGTTCTTCAAGAACCTGCAGCCCTACCCCGAGCCGGAAAAGACCCGCTTCTGGCGGCGGCTGCGCCGCCTGGCGCGCATCCGCAGGAAGACGGCGGCCTAGGGCCGAGGCTGCTCAGGCGACTTGCCCTCGCCCTCTTCCCGACGGTGCTGCTCCCAGGCCTTCACCGCCTGGCGCAGCTCGTCGCGCAGGCGGTCTCCGTTCTGCACCAGGGCGAAGGCGGCCGCCCAGACGCCGGGGGATGATTGCGGGTCCGCCCCCTCCTGGACATAAGCGCCCGGCTTCAGCAGCAGCACATATTCCCGGCGCGGGTCGAGCGAGACGATGGTCGGCGAGTAATAGGCCGTCCCGCCGCTGCTATCGAACTCGTTGGCCTGCCGGCAGGCCCGGAGCGAAGACTTGGCCCGATATTCGGCGTTGAGCAGCAGGCGCACGCCCGGCTCCGGCGCCACCTCGATCTCCTGGGTCGGCGCGCCGATCAGCGTCTCGACGACGGTGAAGGCGAGCGCGCCGCTGACGACGGAGGGATTGCCCTCCTGCCGACAGGTGGCCGGATCGACGTCCTGGGACATCATCGCGCGGCACCAGGACAGGGGCGGCGGACCGGGCCGGACCTTCGGCGCGCGCACCACGCCCATCCAGGTCGCCGTCTGGATCCCCTCGCCCAGCCGGAAGTAGTTCAGCTTGGTCGCCTGGGCTTCGTCCGACAGCTCACCGCAATAGAACACCTTCACGGCCGCCTTGACCGGTTCGGCCAGGGCCTGGACGGGCAGGACGAGGATCGCCGCGGCGGCGAAGCTGGAGAGCTTGATCATGCCCGTAGCCTAATAGCGAGCACTCACTCACACAACCCTGAATGCAGAGCGCCCCGCCAATGCTCGCCAAGGCCGCTCTAGTCCCGCCACCTCAGGATCAGCACCCCGTCGCGCACCTCGTAGGACTCCAGGGTGTCGAGGAAGCTCATGCCCAGCAGCGAGCCGCTCATCGGGGCCTTGTTGACGTCCATGACGAAGTCCTTGCGGACGATCGGGCCGATGGCCAGGCGGTCGGCGGTCCAGACCGCGCCGTAGCCCAGGCCGTTGGCCGTCTCGGCGGTCTGGTCGTAGTTCAAGGTCTCGACCGGGATGCCGATCCGCTCGGCGTCGGCCGGGCTGAGCACGGTGTGCGAGGCGCCGGTGTCAACCAGGAACGGCACGCGCTTGCCGTTGACCTCGCCGACGATGACGAAGGCCCCGCCGGCGTTCTTGGCCACCCGCAGCTCGCGCTCGCCCGTCGTCACCGGCGCGCCGACATTGAGGGCCATCAGCAGGCGCTGCGGCGCCTCGGCCAACTCGGCCCGATAGAGATAGCCCACGCCCAGGAGGGCGGCGATCACCAGCCACAGGGCCGCGAAGCCGACGCCCCGCAGGGCCTCGCGCCGCGTGGCCCGCAGCAGCGCGCCGGAAAACAGCACGATCGCCGCGCCCCACATGAGGGCGTAGGTCCTGTCGTAGTCGTTTTGCGGCCCCCAGGGCGCGAAGAGGTTCGCCAGGACGAGCCCCGCCACGACGCCGCCGGCCAGCAGCGCCCAGGCCAGCCAGCGCCGCCAGGACGGACGCGGCGGCCCGGCGGGCGCCTTGACGGGCGCGACCTCGGCTTCCGGCGGGGGTTCGGCGCCCCAGGGTCCCGGCTGGCTCATCTGGCGGCTTCCCCCGGCCCGGCGCCTAGTCCTCGTCGTCCTCGTGGCGCCGGCCCGGCTTGAGGATGACCTTGTCGATGCGCGAGCCGTCCATGTCGACGATCTCGACGTCGAAGGCGCCCAGGTGAAGGATCTCGCCCTCGGCCGGGATACGGCCCAGGCGGTCGAGGATCAGGCCGGCCACGGTGTGGTAGCCGCCCTCGGCCTCGAAGTTCTCGCCCAAGGCGTCGTTGAGCTCCTGGATGTCGAGGCGGGCGTCGACCAGCCAGCTGCCGTCCTCGCGGCGCAGGATGCGGCGTTCGCCCTCGTCGTGATCCTCGGGGAAGTCGCCGGCGATCATCTCCAGCAGGTCGAGCGGCGTGATCACGCCCTGCACCGAGCCGAACTCGTCGACCACCAGGGCCATGTGCAGCGAGGTCTGCTTGAAGACGGCCATGGCGCGCAGCAGCGACATGGTCTCGGGGATGGCGATCGGCTGCTGGATGTGGGCGCGCAGGTCCAGGGCCTCGCCGCCGAGGCAGGAGTCCAGCAGGTCCTTCTTCAGCACCACGCCGATCTCGCCGTCGAGATCGCCTTCCAGCGCCACGACGATGCGCGAATAGGGGCACTCGCGGACCTCGGCCTGGACGGCTTCGGGCTCGTCGGACAGCGAGATCCAGTAGAGGTCGCGGCGCGGGGTCATGGCCACGCGCACCGGACGGTCGCCCAGGCGCAGGACCTCCTGGATCATGGTGCGCTCTTCAGGCTCGATCAGGCCAGCGTCGGCGCCTTCGGCCAGCACGGTCTCGACCTCCTCGGAGGTGATACCGCTGTTGCGCTCGTCGCGCACGCCCATCAGCTTGAGGATAGCGGCCGTCGAAACGGTCAGCAGGGTGACGAACGGGCGCAGCACCGTGGCCACGAAGGCCAGGAACGGAGCCATGGCGCGGGCGACGGAGTCGGGGAAGATCAGGGCCAGGCGCTTAGGCACCAGCTCGCCGAGGATCACCGACACGTAGGTCAGGCCGATGACGACGATGGTGGTGGCGATGATCTCGGAATGGGGCCCGATCACCGGGAACCGCTCGAGCCAGGCGTCCAGCGCGCCGGCGATCGTGGCCTGGCCGTAGGCGCCGGCCAGGATGCCGATCAGGGTGATGCCGACCTGCACGGCCGACAGGAAGCGGGTGGGGTGTTCGGCCAGGGAGAGGGCGATCTTGGCGCCCCGGTCGCCCCGGTCGGCCAGCGACTGCAGTCTGGCCCGCCGCGCGGAGACCACCGCGAGTTCGGACATGGCGAAGACCCCGTTCAGCAGAACGAGGAACAGAACGACGGCGAGCGCGAGGAGTATCATTGTCCCTAGGGGCAAGTGACGCGGCGCCGGACGGCGGCCACGGCCCAGACTTTCTTGACGCGGCGCGGGCGGACCGGAGAGCACTATACAAAAGAAAACGCCGCGGCCCATAGGACCGCGGCGCAATCTTCGGTCGCGCGGCGCAAAGCGCCGCAAAACCGGCCTTGTCGGAGACCTCAGGCGGCCGGACGAGGCATCGTGGTCTTCTTGGCCACGACGTCCTTCTGGGCCTGGTGCTGACCGGGGGGCAGCGGGATCAGGCCGCGGCCCTGCAGGTAGCCGCCGCGGCCGGTGGCGGCGTCGGAGGTGAACTCCTTCAGGAAGTCCTCCAGGCCCGGCGTGACGCCGATGTTGGCCTTCTTGACGTAGATGAACAGCGAGCGCGACAGCGGGTAGGAGCCGTCGGCGATCGTCTGGGCCGAGGGACGCACGCCGTTGATCGTCGCGCCCTTGATCTTGTCCATGTTCTCTTCGAGGTACGACCAGCCGAAGACGCCCAGCGAGCCGGGGGTCTTGGTCAGGGTGCCGACGATGGCGTTGTCGTTCTCGCCGGCGTCGATCCAGCCGTCGTTACGCAGCGGGTCGACCAGCTGCTTGAACTTCTTTTCGTTGTCCGAGCGGATGGCGTCGGCGGTCGGGAACTTGCGGGCGCCGGCTTCGATGGCCAGTTCCACGAAGGCGTCGCGGGTGCCCGAGGTCGGCGGCGGGCCGTAGACCTGGATGCGGTTGCCAGGCAGGCCGGCGCCGACGTCGTCCCAGTTCTTGTACGGGTTGGCGACGAACTGGCCGCCCTTCAGCACTTGCTTGGCGAGGCCCAGATAGAGGTGCTCGGTCTTGAAGTTGTAGTCGGCGCCGTCCTTGTCGGTGGCGACCACGATGCCGTCGAAGCCGATCTTGATCTGGATGATGTCCTTGACGCCCTTGGCGGCGCACTGGTCGAACTCGGCCTTCTTCATCGGACGCGAGGCGTTGGCGATGTCGGGGAAGCCTTCGCCCAGGCCGCCGCAGAACAGCTTGATGCCGCCGCCGGTGCCCAGGCTCTCGACCTTCGGGGCCTTCTTGCCGGTCTTCTTGGCGAAGTTCTCGGCGGTGCGGGTGGCGAACGGGAACACGGTCGAGGAGCCGGCGGCCCAGACGTAGTCGCGGGCGGCGTTGGCGGGGACGGCGGCCAGGCCCGACAGGGCGACGGCGGCGGCCGCGCAGGACAGGAGCTTTTTCATCGGAAATTCCTGAGAGGAAAAGGGAGAGCCGGACGGGCCTTGGGCCCGTCCGGAAGGTCGCGACGGCCTTAGAAGTCCAGCTGGGCGCGCAGCTGGAACTGCTTCACCGAGTAGTCCTGGTTGGCGCCGTAGTTATCGACGTCGCCGTCCGTGTAGTTCGCCATGAAGCGGACGTAGGCGGTCGGGTAGTAGTTCACGCCCAGGGTGACGCCCGTGTACTTGCCGGCCTGCGAGGTGGTCGGCTTGACCTTCAGG
>JASGDR010000221.1:0-6763 GCA_047607095.1 Caulobacter sp. | reverse complement strand
CTCCGCCGACTGGCGCGAAGCCGCCCGCGCCGCCGCCGCCTCTGGCCGCAGCGTCTGGGTGGGCGGCGTGGGCCGCAGCGGCCGCCTCTATGTCGCCATGGCCGCCCAGACCTCGGCCGGCCGCGGCTACGTCATCGCCGCCGGCGATCCCTCGCGCCTGCTGGGCGAGCCGGGCAAGACCCGGTCGGTCGCACTGTTCCTGCCTGACGGCGGCCTGCTGGTCGGCCTGGGCCGGGCCGTGCAGGGAGCCGCCAGCCTCGACCAGGCCTACGCCCTGTCGGTGGAGGACCTGCAAGGCGGGGCCGCCGCCCTGACCGGCCGCGGCGTCGACGGCTCCAGCCAGGACGTGGCCTTCGAGCCCCTGGCCCAGGGCGCCCTGATCGCCGCCGTCAGCGCCCCCAGCCACACCGTCGCCAATGTCGACCGCCACCTGATGGAAGGCGCGCTGACCCTGCTGATCCCGCTGGCCGCCGGCATCGCCCTGGCCCTGATCCTGATGCTGCAGAGCCGCCGCGCCGAGGCCGCCCAGCGCGAGTTCATCGACAGCGAGCAGCGCTTCCGTCTGGCCGTCGAGGCCGCCCGCTGCGGCATCTGGGAATGGGACCTGCGCTCGGACGAGGTCTACATGTCCGACGTCACCGGCGCGATGTTCGGCTGGGGCGGCGGCGGCGTCGCGCCCGGCCAGGACCTGGTCGAGCGGATCTCGTCGGACCACCGCGACCGCGTGCGCCAGGCGCTGGCCAACGCCGCCCAGTTCGGCGCCTTCGACGTCTCGTTCCGCATCCCCGCCCGCGAGCACGGCGGCCGCTCGATCTGGGTGGACGCGCGCGGCCAGGGCTTCGGCAAGCCGGGCGAGGACGGCTATTCGCGGATCATCGGCGTGGCCCTGGACGTCACCGAGGAGCGCCTGGCCCAGGCCCGGGCCCAGGCCGCCGAGAACCGCCTGCGCGACGCGATCGAGAGCGTGTCGGAGGCCTTCGTGCTCTGGGACCGCCAGGGCCGTCTGCTGATGTGCAACAGGAACTACCGCAGCGTCTTCTCGCTGGAGCCGCGGATCCTGAAGCCCGGCGCGGCCCGCGCCGAGGTCAACCGCTTCGCGGCCCTGGCCATCAAGCAGGAGATCCCCGACCCGACCGGCGCCAAGGGCGTGCGCGAGGCCGAGCTGAACGACGGCCGCTGGATCCAGATCAGCGAGCGGCGCACTGCCGAGGGCGGCCTCGTCATGACCGCCGCCGACATCACCGCCATCAAGACCCAGGAAGAGGCCCGCCGCCGCAACGAGGAGCAGCTGCAGAACGCCGTCACCGGCCTGGAGCGCAGCCAGGAGCAGCTGGCCGAGCTGGCCCGCAAGTACGAGATGGAGAAGGTCAAGGCCGAGGGCGCCAACAAGGCCAAGAGCGAGTTCCTGGCCAACATGTCCCACGAGCTGCGCACGCCGCTGAACGCCATCAACGGCTTCTCCGAGATCATGATGAACGAGATGTTCGGCCCGCTCGGCGACCAGCGCTACAAGGGCTACAGCCTCGACATCCACAACAGCGGCCAGCACCTGCTGGCCCTGATCAACGACATCCTCGACATGTCGAAGATCGAGGCCGGCAAGATGAACCTGAAGTTCGAGCCGCTGCACCTGGAAGACGTCACCGAGGACGCCGTGCGCCTGGTGCGCAACCGCGCCGAGGCCGCCGGGCTGAAGCTGGAGGTCGACTTCCCGCCCCTGCCCGAGATCGAGGCCGACTATCGGGCGGTCAAGCAGGTGCTGCTGAACCTGCTGAGCAACGCCATCAAGTTCACGCCCCGCCAGGGCCGCGTCACCGTGCGCGCCGAGATCCGTCGCGATCCGCTGGGCGAGCGCGTGAAGGTTTCGGTCACCGACACCGGCATCGGCATCGCCGCCGAGGACCTGGCGCGCCTGGCCCGTCCGTTCGAGCAGGTGGAAAGCCAGCACTCCAAGACCACCCAGGGCACGGGCCTGGGCCTGGCGCTGACCAAGTCGCTGGTCGAGATGCACGACGGCGCGCTGGAGATGGTCTCCAACCCCGGCGAAGGCACCACGGTCAGCTTCGTGCTGCCGGTCAGCCAGAGCAGCCCGATGCAGGTGCGCGACTACGCAGTGGCGTAAGGCTCCGCGAGACCTCGAAGACGAAGGCCCCGGCTACGATCCGGACTTCGGCGGGCCGGAAGCCCGCATGTGCTTGAAGTTCCAGCTGCGTCCTTCGGACGAACCGCCGTTGAACAGCACCTGGAGATCGTCGATCGCGCCGTTGGGCGAGAGATTGAGCTCCCGTTCGTTGACGACCTCGACCTCCAGCGCGTCGCCGCGCGCGACCGCGTCGTACGCCAGGGTCAGTCGATCGCCAGGCTCGAGCTCGAAGCAATGCCCCCAAGGGCTCGATCGAGATGTAGATCGGCCCGGTTCTCTTGTTTTCGAAGGTCTGCTGCGTTCGAGCCATGCGGGGAGATTAGACCCCGCCCCGAGCGACGCCAACGCCGACCGCGCCTGCGCCGGACCAGGAACGACGCGTCAGTGCGCCGCCGCGCCCTCGCCGGCCGCGCCCAGCCGGGCGACCAGCGCCGCGCCCGCCTCGTCGAGGCCCGTGACCTCCACCACCGCCCCCTGGCGGCGGTAGCGCAGCACCACCTTGTCCAGCGCGCCGACGGCGGTGAGGTCCCACAGGCGCGCGCCGGTCATGTCGATCTCGACCCGCTCGGGATGGCCGTGAACCTCGAAGCCGGCGGCGAACAGCTCGGCCGAGACGAAGAACAGCTGGCCTTCGACGACGTAGCGGCGGACGGTCTCGGTGCTGTCGTCGCGCTCCGTCACCGTGATCATCTTGCCCACCTTGCGGGCGAAGAACAGCACGCTGAGCAGCACGCCCAGCACGACGCCCTTCGCCAGGTCGTGGGTGACCAGCACGGTCACGGTCGTCGCCAGCATGACGATGGTCGACTGCAGCGGCGTCGAGCGCAGCCTGCGCACCGAGCTCCAGTCGAAGGTAGTGAACGACACCATGATCATCACCGCCACCAGGGCGGCCATCGGGATCCTGGCCACCCAGTCGCGCAGCGCCAGGATCAGGATCAGCAGGAACAGGCCCGCCCAGAAGGTCGACAGGCGCGAGCGGCCGCCGGACTTCACGTTGATGATCGACTGGCCGATCAGGGCGCAGCCGGCCATGCCGCCCAAGAGCGGCGAGACGAGGTTGGCGATCCCCTGCCCCCGGGTCTCGCGGTCCTTGTCCGACGGGCTGTCGGTCAGGTCGTCGAGCAGGTTGGCGGTCAGCAGGCTTTCCAGCAGGCCGACGAAGGCCAGGGTCAGCGAGACCGGGGCGATGATCTTCAGGGTCTCGAGCGTCAACGGCACGGCGGGCAGGTGGAAGTGCGGCAGGGCCGTGGGCAGCCGGCCCATGTCGCCCACGGTGCGCACCGGCAGGTTCAGGGCGATCGCGACGGCGCTGAGCGCCAGGATCGCCACCAGCGACGAGGGGACCGCCTTTGTCAGGCGTGGGAAGAGATAGATGATCGCCAGGCCCGCGCCGACCAGGGCGAAGGTCTGCCAGTTGCCGCCGATCAGCTGGGGCATTTGCGCCATGAAGATCAGGATGGCCAGCGAGTTGACGAAACCGCTCATCACCGAGCGCGACACGAACTTGACGTAGCGGCCCAGGCGCAGGGTTCCGACGACGATCTGGATCACGCCCGTCAGCAGGCTGGCGGCGAACAGGTATTCGATCCCGTGGTCGCGCACGAGCCCGCCCATCAGCAGCGACATCGCCCCGGTGGCGGCCGAGATCATCGCCGGACGCCCGCCGACGAAGGCGATGGTCATGGCGATCACGAACGAGGCGTAGAGGGTCACGGCCGGATCGACGCCGGCGATGAACGCGAACGCCAGGGCCTCGGGGATCAGGGCCAGGGCGACGACCGTGCCGGCCAGCAGGTCGCGGCTCGGGTTGGCGAGCCATTGCTGGCGCGTCTTGGCGAGGAAGCTCATGGGATCTGTCTTGCGTGGTGCGGCGGCGCGATCGCGCCGCGAAGGTTTCCCGGGGGATCGGCGCCCGGGGTAGCCATCCGGCGAGACCGGATCCGTTGTGCGGCTTGCTGATGCCGCATTCGGCCCGCCGGAGCAAGCACCGCGCCTTGCGGAATATTTCACCGCCCGATCTGGCCCCACGTGCGGTTTCGTGCTCCGCCTGCGTCAAGCTAAGGGGGCCGGAGAAACGTGCGCCCCGCTTTGGTGGATGGGGAGTGCGATGACGCGACACGTAGCGATGGCCGGGGCCGCCCTGGCGCTGGTGATGAGTTTCGGGGGCCAAGCAGCCTTCTCCGCGGAGATCACCCCGCCCGTCCAGGCCTTCGCCCAGGACCCCGGCAGCGACTACTTCCTGGCCGACTACACCGCCTACGAGGCCTATCTGAAGACCGTGGCCGGGCAATCCGACCGCATGAAGCTGGTCGACATCGGCAAGTCCGAGGAAGGCCGCACCCAGTGGGTGGCCATCGTCTCCTCGCCCGCCAACTTGGCCAAGCTGGACGAATACAAGGCGATCGCCCGCAAGCTGGCGCGCGGCGAGGTCTCCAAGGAAGAGGCCGAGAAGCTGGCCGCCACGGGCAAGGCCGTGGTCTGGATCGACGCGGGCATGCACGCCACCGAGACGGTGACCTCGCAAGGCCAGATCCAGGTGCTCTACCGGATGCTGACCAAGACCGATCCGGAGACGATGCGCATCCTCGACGACGTCATCGTGCTGTTCGGCCACGACAACCCGGACGGCATGGAGCTGGTGTCCGACTGGTACATGCGCAACGCCGATCCGCAGAAGCGCGAGTACAACTCGATCCCGCGCCTGTACCAGAAGTACATCGGCCACGATAACAACCGCGACAGCTTCATGTCGCAGATGTCCGAGACCACCAACGTCAACAAGGTGCTGTTCCGCGACTGGTACCCGCAGATCATCTACAACCAGCACCAGCCGGCCCCGAACGGCATGGTGGTGTTCGTGCCGCCGTTCCGCGACCCGTTCAACTACAACTACGACCCGCTGGTCATGACCACCCTGCAGGAGGTGGGCATGGCGATGCACAGCCGCCTGGTGGCCGAGGACAAGCCGGGCTCGGGCGCCCGCAGCGCCGCGCCCTACTCGACCTGGCACAACGGCATGGAGCGGTCGATCTCCTACTTCCACAACGCCGTGGGCCTGCTGACCGAGATCACCGGCTCGCCGACGCCGATGCCGCTGAACCTGGTGCCGGACGTGCAGCTGCCCAACGGCGACCGCCCGATGCCTGCCCCGCCGCAGACCTGGCATCTGGCGCAGACGGTCGAGTACCAGTGGAGCCTGGACCGGGCGGTGATGGACTACGCCTCGCGCAACCGCGAGCGCATGCTGTTCAACATCTGGAAGATGGCCAGCAACTCGATCGCCAAGGGGTCGAAGGACAGCTGGACGATCACCCCCACCGAGATCGACGACCTGAAGGAAGCCGGCGCCAAGGTGAAGTTCGAGGGCAAGGTCACCGGCTCGGCCACCTCGGCCGCCGTCGATCCGTCGCTCTACAAGACCATCCTGCAGGCCCCTGAGAAGCGTGATCCGCGCGGCTACATCCTGACCGCCGATCAGGCCGACAAGCCGACCGTGGCGGCGTTCCTGAACGCCCTGATCAAGGCCGGCGTCGACGTGGACGAGGCGACCAAGCCCTTCACCGTGGACGGCAAGACCTATCCGGCCGGCTCCTACGTGGTGAAGACCGCCCAGGCCTATCGTCCGCACATCCTCGACATGTTCGAGCCGCAGGACCACCCGCACGACGCCGAGTATCCGGGCGGCCCGCCCAAGGCCCCCTACGACGTCACCGGCTACACCCTGGCCTATCAGATGGGGATCAAGTTCGACCGCGTGCTCGACGGCTTCGACGGGCCGTTCCAGCGCGTGCCCGACCTGATCGCCGTCAAGCCGGGCGCCGTGAAGGGCTCGGGCAAGGCCGGCTGGCTGATCGACCACGCGCCCAACAACGCCTTCACCCTGACCAACCGCCTGCTGAAGGCCGGCGCCCAGGTTTCGTGGCTGAAGGACGGCGCCAAGGCCGGCAAGCAGAGCTTCGCCGCCGGGGCCATCTTCGTCCCCTACTCGCCCGCCGCCGCGCAGGTGATCACCGCCGGGGTCAAGGAACTGGGGATCGACGCCTGGGCCGTGGGCTCGAAGCCGGGCGGCAAGGCCATCGCGCTTAAGCCGGTGCGCATCGGCCTGGTCGACGTCTACGGCGGCTCGATGCCGTCGGGCTGGAACCGCTGGATGTTCGAGAAGTTCGAGGCTCCCTTCCAGGTCGTCTATCCCCAGCGCCTGGACGCCGGCGACCTGGCCAAGGACTTCGACGTGCTGGTGTTCGCCGACGGCGTGGTGCCCGCGCCCGCCGGCGGCCCGTTCCGCGCCGGTCGCGGCTATCCGCAGCCCAAGCCCGAGGACATTCCGGCCGAGTATCGCGGCTGGCTGGGCACGGTGACCGACGAGACCACCATCCCGCAGCTCAAGGCCTTCGCCGAGAACGGCGGCACGGTGATCGCCATCGGCGCCTCGACCCGCCTGGCCACCGCCTTCGGCGCGCCGGTGGAGGTCGCCACGGCCAAGACCGAGAACGGCAAGCTGGTGGGCCTGTCGACCAAGGAGCTCTACATCCCCGGCTCGGTGCTGCGCGCCAAGGTCGACGTGACCCAGCCCCTGGCCTACGGCATCCCGGCGGACGTCGACATCTTCTACGACCG
>JASGDR010000220.1:0-8993 GCA_047607095.1 Caulobacter sp. | reverse complement strand
CTCGCCCTGGTTCAGGGCGAACATGGCGAAGCCTTCCAGCGCCTTGTCGAGATAGTCGTCGTCCTCGGCCGCCACGTCGGCGAAGAAGATGTTGGGCGACTTGCCGCCCAGCTCCAGCGTCACCGGGATCAGGTTCTGGCTGGCGTACTGCATGATCAGACGCCCGGTGGACGTCTCGCCGGTGAAGGCGATCTTGGCGATGCGCGGGCTGGACGCCAGCGGCTTGCCGGCCTCGAGGCCGAAGCCGTTGACGACGTTGACCACGCCCGGCGGCAAGAGATCGCCGATCAGCTCGAACAGCACCATGATCGAGGCCGGGGTCTGCTCGGCGGGTTTCAGCACCACGCAGTTGCCGGCGGCGAGCGCCGGAGCCAGCTTCCAGCAGGCCATCAGCAGCGGGAAGTTCCACGGGATGATCTGGCCGACCACGCCCAGCGGCTCGTGGAAGTGATAGGCGATGGTGTCGTGGTCGATCTCGGAGATCGAGCCTTCCTGGCTGCGCAGGCAGCCGGCGAAGTAGCGGAAGTGGTCAATGGCCAGCGGCAGGTCGGCGGCCGTGGTCTCGCGGATCGGCTTGCCGTTGTCCCAGGTCTCGGCGTTGGCCAGGGTCGCGAGATTGTCCTCCATGCGGTCGGCGATCCGGAGCAGGACGCGCGCGCGCTCGGCGGGGCTCGTTCTGCCCCAGGCGCCCTTGGCGGCGTGGGCGGCGTCCAGCGCGCGCTCGACGTCGATCTCCTGCGAGCGGGCGATCTCGCAGATCTTGCGACCGGTGATCGGCGAGGCGTTGTCGAAGTAGCGGCCGTCGGCCGGGGCGACCCACTGGCCGCCGATGAAGTTGTCGTAGCGCGCCTTGAACGGCGGGCGGGACAGCGAGTCGATGAACTCGGGCTTGGTCATGGTTTCCTCCGTCGCGCCGTCTTCGGCGTCATGGGGAGGAGCTTGCGCCCGGATTTTTGATCTGGAGCGGGGCGCAAGCGGAGGCGGACGCCGGGTGTCTCAGGTTTGAGACAGGTTTGCGGACAACCTCTTCCGGAAGGAGGTGAGTCAGTTACTCCGCCCCAGACCCAGCCGGTTGATCTTCCGGTGCAGGGTCGCGCGGCTGACCCCGAGGGCGGTCGCCGCGGCCGAGACGTTGCCGCCGGCCGCGCCCAGGGCCCGGCGGACGGCGGCGCGTTCGGCGTCTTCGAGGTCGGCCCCGCGATCGGGCGAAGGCAGGCCGCGTTTGAGCTTGTCGTCGGTCAGCTCCAGGGCCTGGCGGGCGGCGCGGGTGGCGCCGACGACCAGGTCGTCGGC
The DNA here is from genome assembly GCA_047607095.1 of Caulobacter sp. Taxonomy (GTDB): domain Bacteria; phylum Pseudomonadota; class Alphaproteobacteria; order Caulobacterales; family Caulobacteraceae; genus Caulobacter. The sequence continues at coordinate 7,700 of JASGDR010000220.1, read as the reverse complement.
GTCGACGGCCAGCATCGGGGTCGAGGCGCGGTCGGCGCGGACCTCGCCCAGCAGCACGATGCGCGCGCCGGGGAAGGCCTCGCGGAAGGCCTTGGACTCGATGCGGCGCGCCGCGTCGTTGACCACCGTCTCCATCAGGCCGGTCATGCCGTCGAGGCCCGGCCGGCAGGACGAAACGTCGAGCGCGCCGGCCAGCCTGCCCTGATGGTCGAACAGCGGCGCGACGGTGCAGGAAAGGCCGATGTTGCGGGTGTGGAAATGCTGATCGCGGTGGATCGTCAGGGTGCGCTGCTCGGCGATGCAGGTGCCGATGCCGTTGGTGCCTTCGCGGGCCTCGCTCCACACCGCGCCGGTCCACAGGCCCCAGCGATGGAACACCGGATCGTCGGCGGCCATGCCGCGCCGGTCGACCGGCACCCCGACGCTGTCGGTCAGCAGCACGCAGGACCCCTGCGCGCCGACCGCCTGGAACAGCGCGTCCAGCGTGTCCGCCGCCGCCGCGCGCAGGGCGCCCATGCGCTCCCGGGCCTCGCCCAGCTCACGCTCGGACAGGGTGTCGGGCGCCTTGCGGTTTTCGGGATCGAGGCCGTGCAGGACGAGGCTGCGTCGCCAGGACGCCGCCACCGGCGACAGGGCCGGGCTCGCGCCGTCGAGCACGGCGAAGACGTCCCGGGCATGGGCTGCGGCCATCTTCGGTCTCCTCCCCGGCGCTCTCGGGGCGCCGGAAGATGAGTTTGCGCGCGGGCGCCCATCGCGAGCAAGCACGCATAGCGTGCAGGCGGCGCGGCAAAGTGCGCACGGTTTCGCGAAATTGGGGGTCGGCGGGGCCCGACTTCGGGCGTAAAGCGCTGGAAAACCGGCCGCGACGCGGCCCGCGACGTCCTTCGGAGTTTCCAGCCATGCTGCTCGCCCTCTCGACCTGGCCCGAGATCGAGGCCTTCCTCGCCAAGTCGAAGACGGTGGTGGTGCCGATCGGCTCCAACGAGCAGCACGGGCCGACGGGCCTCCTGGGCACCGACTGGCTGTGCCCAGAGATCATCGCCCACGAGGCCTCCAAGCGCTCGGACGAGGTGCTGGTGGCCCCGACCTTCAACGTCGGCATGGCCCAGCACCACCTGGCCTTCCCCGGCACCATCTTCCTGCGCCCGTCGACCTTCATGGCCGCGATCGGCGACTGGACGCGCTCGCTGGGCGCCCACGGCTTCGAGAAGATCTATTTCCTCAACGGCCACGGCGGCAACGTCGCCACCATCGAGGCGGCGTTCTCGGAGATCTACGCCGAATATAGCTTCCGCAAGGAGCGCTGCCCCTTCGCCATGAAGCTGAAGAACTGGTGGGATCTCGAAGGCGTCAACGCCCTGGCCATGCGCCAATTCCCCGTCGGCCACGGCAGCCACGCCACCCCGTCGGAGATCGCGGTGACCCAGTGGGGCTATCCCGACAGCATCAAGACGGCGGACTACGAGCCCAGGATCGCCCCCACCGGCCCGATCCGCGAGGCGCTGGACTTCCGCGCCCGCTACGCCGACGGCCGCATGGGCTCCGACCCCGCCCTGGCCACGCCCGAGAAGGGCGGCGAGCTGGTCGAGCAGGCCGTCGTGTCGCTGATCAAGGACCTGGCCGCGTTCGGGGCGGAGGCGCGGGTCTAGGGGGCCTCGAAGGACGCAGGGCGGCCTCTTTAAATCACCCCCGCCCGCAGCAGGTCGTGGACGTGCAGCACGCCGACGGGCTTGGCCCCCTCGACGACGAACAGCACGGTGATCCGGCGCTCGTTCATCACCTTCAGGGCCTCGGCGGCCAGGGCGTGGGGGCCGATCACCAGCGGCCCCCTGGTCATCACCTCGCCGGCGGCGTGGCCCATCAGGCCGTCCATGTGGCGGCGAAGGTCGCCGTCGGTGATGAGGCCCACCAGATCGCCCGCGGGGTTGGTCACGCCCACCGCGCCGAAGCGTTTCTGGCTCATGACCAGCAGGGCCTCGCCCATCGGCGCGGCCTCGCCGACCAGCGGCAGTTCGTCCGCCCCGTGCATCAGGTCGGCGACCGTGCGCAGCACCGCGCCCAGCTTGCCGCCCGGGTGGAAGACCCGGAAGTCGCTGGCGGTGAAGCCGCGGCTTTCCAGCAGCGCCACGGCCAGCGCGTCGCCGAGCGCGATCTGCAGGGTGGTCGAGGTGGTCGGCGCGTTGACCTCGGCCGTGGCCTCCGGCGCGTCGGGCAGCAGCAGCAGCACGTCGCCGGCCTTGCCCAGCTGGCTCGTGGCGACGGCGGTGACGGCGATCAGCGGAATGGAGAAGCGCTTGCAGTAGGCCAGGGTGTCGGCCAGCTCGCGCGCCTCGCCCGACTTCGACAGGGCCAGCACCACGTCGTCGGGACCGATCATGCCGAGGTCGCCGTGGCTGGCCTCGGCGGGGTGGACGAACATCGCCTGGCTGCCGGTCGAGGCCAGGGTGGCGGCGATCTTGCGCGCCACGTGGCCCGACTTGCCCATGCCGGTGCAGACGATGCGGCCCTTGGCGTCGTGCATCACCTGGACGGCGCGCTGGAAGGCCTCGCCCAGGCCGTCGGCCATCTGCGAGAGGGCCTGCGCCTCGATGCTCAGCACCCGGCGGCCCACGGCCACGGCGTCGGAAATCGTATCGGTCATGTGGTCAGAAACTCCGTGCGCAGCCCATATCAGCCCGCGCGCGGTTGAGCGAGGCCCGGGGGCGCCCGCCGCGCATTCCTTCGTCGCCGGACTAGCCGAAGAGGACCCAGGCCTCGTCGAGCAGGTCCTGGCGCCAGTCCTCGACCGCGCCGGCGGCGCGGGCCGACTCCAGGCGCGCGCGGACCCGGCGGACGTCGGCCTCGGCTAGGCCTTCGACCCGTTCGAGCGCCGAGACCGCCTCGTGCGCCACCTCGAAGCCGCCGGTGATCGCCAGGTCGACCAGCAGGGCCGCATGCGGCGCGCAGTCCAGCATGCCCAGCGCGTGGACGAGCGTGCCGCGCGTCTTGGCCAGGTCGGGCCGCTGGATCAGCCGCGCCAGCACCTCGGCCAGGCCCGGCGTGCGCGCGTCGGCCAGCTTCAGGGCCAGGGCGTTGCGCGCGACGGCGTCGGCGCAGGTTTCGAGGGCGTGGAGGTCGTCGGTGGTCACGCCCCTCCGATAGCCGAAAGCGCGGCGCGAGGAAATCAGGCGGCGCGGCGCCCGGCCCGCTCCCCGCGCCCGGCGATCCTCAGCTCGCCCATGCGGTCGGCCAGGCGCGTCGCCTCGCTGGAGAGCGCGTGGCTGGCGGCCGTGGTCTCTTCCACCATGGCGGCGTTCTGCTGGGTGACCTGGTCCATCTGGTTCACGGTCGCATTGACCTCGGCCAGCCCCTGGGCCTGGGTCTTGGCCGAGGCGGTGATCTCGCGCACCAGCCCGTCGATCTCCTCGACCTGGCCGGCGATGCCGCGCAGCACCTCGCCCGCGCGGCCGACATATTCGACGCCCTGCCCCACCTCGGCGGCGCTGGCGGCGATCAGGCCCTTGATCTCCCGGGCGGCCTCGGCGGAGCGCTGGGCCAGGGCCCGCACTTCCGACGCGACGACGGCGAAGCCCCGGCCCGCCTCGCCCGCCCGCGCGGCCTCGACGCCGGCGTTGAGGGCCAGAAGGTTGGTCTGGAAGGCGATCTCGTCGATCACCCCGATGATCCGGCCGATCTGGGCCGAGGACTGCTCGATGCCGGCCATGGCCCCGACGGCCTGGTCGACGACCTCGCCGCTGGCCTGGGCGGCCTGGCGGGCGCGGGCCACCACCTGGCGGGCGCGCTCGGCCCCGTCGGCGGCGGCGCGGACGGTGGCGGTGATCTCGTCGAGGGCGGCCGCGGTCTCCTCCAGGCTGGCGGCCTGGTGCTCGGTGCGGCGGGAAAGATCGTCGGCGGCCTCGGTGATCTCGCGGGCTCCGCCCTGGATCATCGCCACCCCGTCCAGCGAGGCGGCGACCAGGCCGGCCAGATTGTCGAGGGCGAGGTTGTAGTCCTGGCGCAGGGCCTCGTAGCCGGCCGGGAAAGCGCGATCGATGCGGCGCGACAGATCGCCGACCGACAGGCTCTGCAGAGCCGCGCCCAGCGCCTCGACCACCGCCCGCTGGGTGGCGTCGGCCTCGTCGCGACGGGCCTCGGCGGCCTGGCGCTCGGCCTCCAGGGCGTCGCGCACGTCGGCGGCCTCCAGCTCCTTCTGGCGGGCGACGACGGCGTCCTTGAAGGCGTGCAGCGCCGCGGTCATCTGGCCGATCTCGTCCTTGCGGGCGCTGCTGGGCAGCACCACGGTCAGGTCGCCCTGGGCCAGGCGACGCAGGCAGCCGGTGATCGCCACCAGCGGCGCGATCAGCACCCGGCGGGCGGCCACCACCATGGCGGCGGCGAACAGAGCGGCCACGCCCAGCAGGGCGGCCATCAGCACCCGGCCCAGATCCCCCATCCGCTTGGCGGCGTCGGCGTCTTCCTGAGCGGCCAGCTCGATCTTCTGGGAAGCCGCCTCCATCGCCGTCTCCAGCGCCGAGAACTGCCTGTTGAATTCGGGCAGCAGGGCGCGGGCGGCGGCCGGGTCGCTTCCCGCCGCGCCGACCAGCTTGCCGGCGGTGGCGATATAGGCCTGCAACGGCGTCGACACCTGGTCGAGGGCGGCCTGGGCGGCCGGATCCTGGGCCAGGGCGCGGCCTTCCTTGATGTCGGTCTCGAAGGCGCCGACGTGCTCGGCCAGATCGGCCTGGACCTGCTTGATGTCGACGCCCAGCGCCGGGTCGCCGGCCATGATCGCGCCGCTGGCGTCGCCGCGCAGGGCGTCGTGCATCATGTCGGCGTGCATGTGCAGCCGCAGCACCCGCGACGAGGCCGCCGAGCGGTCCAGCGCGTGCGACAGGCTGACGGCCACCCACAGGCCCGCGCCGGCCGCGGCCGCGCACAGCAGCGCCGCGCCGATGCTGGCGCCCATGATCTTCTGACTCAGCGAAGCCATGCCGGCCCCTCCCCGAAATCTCGCGGGAAAGCATGCCGGGCGGGGTCTCTAACCGGGCTTAACCACGTCAGCGACCGATGGTCGCGGACCGCAGGTTGCGGAGGCGACACGAAGGCCCGCTTCCCCGCCACCTTCCAGCCACGGCGACGGTCAAGGTTGGCGGCCGGGTCGGCGCCCGGTCGGCGCCAAGTCGGTGATCGAGGGGGATTTCCATGCGCCTGTTCCATTGCCTGCGTTCCGCGCTGGTGCTCGCGCTCGTCGCCACCGGCGCGGCCGCCGCGCCCGAGCACCGCACCCTCGAGCGGCCAGACGGCTCGACCATCGACTGGAATCTCGACCGCCGGACCTCGCCCGCGCGCCAGGGCGTGCTGGTGCTGGCCCAGGGATCGGGCTGCGGATCGGTCGCAGGCAATCGCAACATCGAGGCCGCCAAGACCCTGCGCCCGGACTTCGCGGTGCTGACGGTCGAAAAGTACGGCGTCGCGCCGGGGGCCGTTCAGAAAGACCCCGACGACTGCACGCCGGCCTTCTGGGCGAACCATACGGTGAGCCAGCGGGTGCGGGACTATCGCGCGGTGATCGACCTGCTGAAGCAGCAGCCGTGGTGGAACGGTCGGCTCGTGCTGTTCGGCGGATCGGAGGGCGGGGCCGTGGTCCAGATCCTGGCGGCCGAGACCGATGCCGACGCGGCGGTGATCTTCTCGTCGGCGACCGGGGTCCCGTTCCGCGACGCCTTCCTCCAGGTCCTGCCGCCCCCGGTCGTCCCGGAAGCCCGGGCGCGGATCGACAAGGCGCGCCGCGATCCGCTGAGCGCCGAACGGTGGGGCGGAAACTCGTATCGCTGGTGGGCGGACATCGTCGACCGCCCGCTGTGGGAGGACGCCCTGAAGGCCCGGGGATCGCTGCTGGTGGTCCAGGGCGCGCACGACCGCTCGAACCCGGTCGCCTCGGCCCGGGCGTTTCGCGACGCGTTCGCGGCCCGCGGGCGCGCCAACCTCACCTATTGGGAATATGCCGACTACGATCACGCGATGATCGACGCCGCCGGCGCCGCTCACCTCGCCGAGGTGCTGGCGCGCATTTCAGGATGGCTCGACCAGAAACTGGGCGCGCCCTGAAGACGGTTCCTACCGCGGGATCTCGGCGGTCTTGACGAGGGCGACCTGGCGGTAGACCGCCGCGACCTCGAAATAGCGGCCGAAGGCGGCGTGGAACTGGTCGACGGCCTGCTTCACGCCGGGGCCGCCGATCTCGCTGATGTCGTGCCAGTAGTCGTCGAGCACCATCATGCCGCCCACCTCCAGCAGGCCGGCGCAGCAGCACAGGTCGATCATCACCGCCAGGGCCGTATGGCTGCCGTCGACATAGATCAGGTCGAACCGCCGCCCCGCCTCCAGCATCTTCGGCAGTTCGTAGGTCGAAAAGCCCTTGTGGGTGTCGATCCCCCCGAAGGTGGTGCGCGCCATGTTGCGGTGAAAGCGCGGCTCGACGGCGTGATACTTCTCTTCCGGGTTCAGGTCCTCGTCGAACCAGGGATCGATCACCGTCACCGCGAGGCGGTCGGGAAACATCCAGTCCATGAAGGCCAGGTTGCGGCCCTCGTAGGCGCCGATCTCCATGTAGCGGACCTTGGGACCGTCCGCCGGGCGCTTGCCCATGAAGTCGCGCAGCAGGGGCGCCACGAAGGGAATGTTGTTGGCGGCCCAGGCCGAGGTGAACTCGAAGCCCCTGGCCTCGCTGTAGGCGGCGAAGGCGTCGGCGCTGTCGTTGTCGCGCGTCTTGGCCAGCATGGTGCGGGCCAGCCGCGTCGCGAAGCGCGGATTGATCTTGCCCAGCGAGCGCAGCTTGGCGCCGGCGCCGCGCGCGTCCGCCGCGTCGGTCAGTTCGGCGTCGAAGGCCGGCGCGGGGGCGGGGGTCGATCCGTCGGCCATGGCGTCGGGCTCCTCTCTGAGTGGAGAAGACCGTACGGACCATCGGTTAAGGAAGGGTCAGGCCGCGACGACCTGGCCGTTCTCGACCCGCACCGGCCAGGGCGTCAGGCTCTTGCCGCCGCACGGACCGGCCACGCAGGCGCCGTCGGCGATGCGGAACAGGGCCGCGTGGCCGCCGCACAGGATCAGGTCGTTCTCGCGGGTCAGGAACCGGCCGCTGATCCCGGCCAGCGGCCAGCCGGCGTGCGGACAGCTGTCGACATAGGCGAAGACCCCGCCGTCCTTACGGACGACGAAGCCGGCGAACATCGCCTCGCCCTCTCGATAGCGGAAACCCGCCGCGCCCGGCTCGGCGATGTCGGCCAGGTCGCAGATCACCTGGCCGGGCGCGGGACGGGCAGGATTGTCGTCCATCAAGCTCAGAACGAACCGATGGCCAGGCGCCAGGAGCGCACCTCGACGCTCTCGAACACGCCGGCGGCGGTGAACGGGTCGTTGTCGGCCTGGGCCTGGGCGGCGGCCTTGTCCTCGACCTCGACCACGATGATCGAGCCGATCGGATTGCCGTCGTCGTCCAGCAGCGCGCCGGCGGCCTTCAGGCCCGTCGAGGCGTTCAGGTACTCTAGGTGCTTGGGGCGCACGGCGAGGCGCGTCTCGAGGGCGCCGGGCTTGTCCTTGCAGACGATGGCGTAGAGCGGCATGGGCGAGGTTCCTTCCTAGAGATTCTCCCCCTCTGGGGAGGTGGCCCAGAGGGCCGGAGGGGGGTGTGGCTGCGAGGCCGACCAACCCGACGGAAGCTG
>JASGDR010000219.1:0-2586 GCA_047607095.1 Caulobacter sp. | reverse complement strand
GATTGACGCCGGCCGCGCGCACCCGGATCAGGATCTCGCCGGGGCCCGGAACGGGGCGTTCGGCTTGCGTGGGGCGCAGGGCGTCGGCCGCCCCCTTGCCGCCTTCGATCTCGATCGCGGTCATGGTCTGGGACATGTCGGCGGCTCCGTCGCGCTTGCGTTGCGCCCTAGGTAGGCGTCTGATGTCCGGTCGGAAAGGGAGGATGGCCGATGATGGAAGAGCCGGTCGAGCCGCGCGCGTTCCGCGGCGACGCGTTGAACACGGCCACGCACGAGGATCTGGAGATCTACGGCGTGCGCGAACTGGAGGAGCGGATCGAGGCCCTCGAGGCCGAGATCGCCCGCACCAAAGCCCAGCTCAGCAAGAAGAAAGCCGGACGCGCCGCGGCCGATGCGCTGTTTGGTCGCCTCGACTAACGAATGGTTTACGCTACCGGTGGACGCTCAGCGGCGCGTCCGTCGGTCGCAATGAGTCGGGACGGTCGCGAAACGGGACGTTAAGGCTTGGCACGGGGGTTGCAGTCCGCCTCCCCAAGCGAGACGTCCTCGCGGCCTTAGGGGCATTGAGTAGACATGACCGATCCGAACGCGTCCACGGCCCCCTGGCGGGCGGGAGTCATCCAGGACTTCGCGCGCTCCGAACTGTTCGACCGGACCTTCGACGAGGGCATGCTGCTGGTCGAGGAGACCGCGGCCTATCTCGACGGCGCCGGGCGCCACGACAGCAAGATCCTGTCGCGCAACGCCGCCCTGGCCTACGCCAGCGAGAGCATGCGCCTGACCACCCGGCTGATGCAGGTGGCCTCGTGGCTGCTGGTGCAGCGCGCCGTGAAGGAAGGCGAGATGGCCCCCGAGGCCGCCTGCGCCGAGAACTACCGCCTGGCCGTCGAGGCGGGCGAAGCGCCGGCCGCGATCGAAGACCTGCCGTTCGGCCTCGTGAACCTGCTGCAGCGCTCCGAGCGTCTTTACGAGCGCGTCCGTCACCTGGATCGCCGCATGTATGTCGAGGCCGCCGCCGTCGACGAGGCCCCGCGCCCCGTCCAGGCCCAGTTCGACCGCCTGAACGCCGCTTTCGGCGCGGCCTGATCGCCGTTCAACTGACTTTCAATCCGGGGTAGGAGAGGCGCGTGACCCAAGCGCCTTCCTCCGATTCCACACTTCCCGCCGCCGCCTTCAAGGGCCGCGTGCTCGTCCTGGCCGGATCGGATTCCGGCGGCGGCGCGGGGATCCAGGCCGACATCAAGACCGTCACCGCCCTGGGCGGCTACGCGGCCACGGCGATCACCGCGATCACCGTGCAGAACACCCTGGGCGTCACCGGCGTGCATCCGATCCCGCTCAAGGTGATCGAGGCCCAGGCCCGCGCCGTGCTCGACGACATCGGCGCAGACGCCTTCAAGACCGGCATGCTGGGCGATGTCGGCGTGGTCGAGACCGTGGCCCGGGTGCTGCAGAGCGCCCCGCGGGTTCCGGCCGTCGTCGATCCGGTGATGATCGCCAAGGGCGGGGCGGCCCTGCTGGCCGAGCAGGCGATCGACGCGGTCAAGGCGCTGATGATCCCGCGCGCCGACCTGCTCACCCCCAACGCTCCCGAGGCCGGCGCCCTGACCGGCCTGCCGGTCGAGACCATCGACGACCAGCGCCGCGCCGGCGAAGCCCTGCTGGCCATGGGCGCCCAGGCCGTCCTGATGAAGGGCGGCCATGTTCCGGGAGAGCGGGTCGTCGACCTGCTGATCACCCGCGACGGCGAGACCACGTTCGAGGGCGAGCGGATCGACACCCGCCACACCCACGGCACCGGCTGCACCCTGGCCTCGGCGATCGCCACGGGCCTGTCGCAGGGCCTGCCCCTGACCGAAGCCGTCGCCCGGGCCTGGAACTACGTCCACGAGGCCATGCTGCGCGCGCCCGGTCTCGGCAAGGGCCACGGTCCGCTCGACCACGCCTGGCCGGTGCGCCGATGAGCGACCTGCGGGCCCGCCTGGTCGAGATCGTCCGCGCCACGCCGACGACGATGCAGGTGCTGCGCATCGTGCGCGACCTCGACCTGCCCGACTGGATGATCTTCTCGGGCGCGATCTACCAGCCGGTGTTCAACAGCCTGACCGGCCGTCCGCTGGACTACGGGATCAAGGACTACGACGTCGCCTATCACGACGACGGCGACACCTCCTACGAGGCTGAGGACGTGGTCATCCGGCGCGTCGCCGCGGCCTTCGAACCGCCGCTGCGCGAACTCGTGGAGGTGCGCAACCAGGCCCGCGTGCACCTGTGGTTCGAAAAGAAGTTCGGCGGCGACGAGCCCTATCCGGCCCTGCGCTCCAGCGCCGAAGCCCTGGAACGGTTCGTGGCCACCGCCTTCTGCGTCGGCGTGCGGCTGGAAGCCGACGACAGCCTTCGCGTCTGGGCGCCGTTCGGCCTGGAAGACCTCTTCGCCATGCGCCTGCGGCCCAATCCGCTGCGGGTGAAGGGCGCGGGCGGCTGGGCCCGAACCACCGGCTCGGCCAAGGCCCGCTGGCCGGAGATCATCGTCGAGGGGTGACCGGCCTGGACGGCGCTCCCGCACCGCTCTACGGAATTTGATAG
>JASGDR010000218.1:0-3370 GCA_047607095.1 Caulobacter sp. | reverse complement strand
GATGCGGTCCTCGTCGCGAACGCCGGGCGCGCGCAGGATGTCCTCGGCCCGCGCCAACATGCTGGGCATCCGGGACTATGCGGCCGAACCGGACATGGTGGCGCGGGCCGAGGACATCCTGCGCGCGCCCGGCGTTCGCGACGAGGACCGCATCAAGCTGCATCGCGGCCTGGGCAAGCACTATGAGCGATCCGGGGACTATGACCGGGCTTTCGGGCATTTCAGCAACGCCAAGACCGCCTTCCGGCGAACGCGGCCCGCCTTCAGCCTGGCCGCCGCCACGCAGGCGATGGACGCGGCGAAGGCGGTTTTTTCACGGGATTTCTTCGCCGCCGACGCGGCCCCGGTCAGCACGTCCGACCGACCCATCTTCATCGTCGGCCTGCCGCGTTCGGGCACCACCCTGGTCGAGCAGATCCTGGCCAGCCACCCTTGCGTCTTCGGGGCCGGCGAGCTTGCCGACATCCCGCGCATGGTCAAGTCGCTGCGCCCCGACTACCCTCAGTGCTTCGAGACCATGGATGACGAGGCGCTGGACGAGCTGGCTGGCGAGTACCTGGCCCAGATCGACCGGCTGGCCGGGCCCGAGCCGGCGCGCGTCACCGACAAGATGCCGATCAATTCCCTGCACCTGGGTCTGATCGCCAAGCTGTTTCCAGGCGCGCGGATCATCTATTGTCGGCGCGACCCTCGCGACATCGCGGTCTCGTGTTTTGTGGAGCTGTTCGACCTCGAACACGACTACACGACCGATTTCGAGGACTTCGCGGGCTATTTCCTCGAGCACGAGCGGCTGATGGCGCATTGGCGCCAGGTGCTGCCGATCCCCATCCGCGAGCTGCGCTACGAGGATCTGATCGCCGATCCGGAAACCGTGATCCGCGACCTGGTGAGCCATTGCGGTCTGGATTGGGACCCCGCGTGCCTCGATTTCCAGGCCACCGAGCGCACCGTTCAGACGCCCAGCCGCTGGCAGGTTCGCCAGCCGATCTACCAGACCTCGATGGGGCGCTGGCGGCGCTACGAGGCGCACATGGCCCCCTTGATGAAGATCCTGGAGGCGCGCGGCTATGCCTATGGCCAAGCCGGGGCGGCAAAGCCCGGGGGCGCCGCCGCCGGAGAGGGCGTGTCATCTGGTCAAGGCGGGGCAGGGCGTGGCCGCGCCGCGCCCGCGCCCCTTCGTCGTCCGCTCTTCATCGTCGCCGCCCCGCGTTCGGGCAGCACCCTGCTGTTCGAGACCCTGGCGCACAGTCAGGCCCTCTGCACCGTCGGCGGTGAGGCGCACTGGCTCGTGGAGGGGCTGGGCGAGCTGCGTCCCGGAACCGGGGGCGTGGACTCCAACCGGCTGACCGCCACGGACGCGACGGACGCCTACGGTGCGTACATGATCGAGCAGATCATGGAGCGCTTGGTGGACCATGGCGGAGCGAGGGTCGCCCAAGACAGCGCCCTGGTCTTTCTGGAAAAGACGCCCAAGAACGCGCTTCGCATTCCCTTCTTCGCGCGCCTGTTTCCAGAGGCGCGGTTCATCTTCCTCTGGCGCGATCCGCAAGAGAACATCAGCAGCATCATGGAAGCATGGCGGTCGGGGCGGTTCACGACCTACCGGGGGCTGCCCGGATTTCGAGGGCCCTGGTCACTGCTGTTGCCGCCGAACTATCGCGATCTGGACCAGAGGCCGCTCGAGGAGGTCGCCGCGTTCCAGTGGGAAGCCGTCAATCGCATCGTGCTGGAGGACCTGGCGGCGTTCGATCCTCAGCGGTGGACCAGCGTCAGCTACGCCGACCTGCTGGCCGATACGCCCGGGACGATCAATCGTCTGCTCGACTTCGCAGGCCTCGCGCCCGATGCGGCCCTGAGCGAGCACCTGGCGCGACCCCTGCCGCATTCTCAGTACACCCACACCGCGCCCGCCGCCGACAAATGGCGGATCAACGCCGCCGAAATCGAACGGGTCCGGCCGATGTTCGACGAGACCTGGAGCCGGCTGAGGGCGCTAAGTCGGGGCGCCTGATTTCGGGCACGGCGCGGCGCGCAAACAGGCGCGCGCGCCAGGCCGCCCCCGATCCCATGCAAAGACTGCATGAGCCGACAAAGCGGTTGCGGCTCCAGCTTGGCCGGAACACCTGGATCGGGCGCCAGGCGCGGCCCCTGCGTCGCCTCGGGCGTCTGCAAAGCTTTTGAGGAAAGAGCGCGTCATGAAGCTCAAGGTTTATGCGGTGGCGGCGACGGTCTTGGCCTCGACGCTGACATCTCCCTTCGCCGACGCGCGGGAAGAGCCGCAAAAACCGATGTCCAAGCCGCAAGCCGACGCCCTTCGACTGATCGATGTCTGGCTGGAAAGCGAACAGGCCTATCGCCGGATCCCGGCGATGTCGGCGGCGATCGTGCAGGGCGACAAGACCGTGTTTCTGACCGGCTACGGAACCCTGGACGCCGATCACACCGTCCCCGCCACCGGACAGACCCTCTATTCGATCTGCTCGATCTCCAAGCTGTTCGCTTCCGTGGCCCTGATGCAGCAATGGGAAGGCGGCAAGGTCCGCCTGGACGAGCCGGTCACCACCTACCTGCCCTGGGCGAAGCTCAAGTCGCTGGGGCAGGACAGCGCGCCGGTCACGCTGCGTACGCTGCTGACCCATTCGTCCGGCCTGCCCAGGGATTTCGACAAGCCCTACTGGGTCGGGCCCGACTTCACGTTCCCCACCGACGCGGAGGTCAAGGCCACCTTGCCGGGCCAGACGCCGCTGTGGCCGGCGTCGCGCTGGATGCAATATAGCAATGTCGGCCTGACACTGGTGGGCGACACCGTGCAGGCCGTCACCGCCACGCCCTATGCCGACTATGTCAAATCCCAGGTCCTGGAGCCGCTCGGGATGAACGACACCTCCCTGGGGCTGCCGATGGCGCTCTACGGCAAGCGCCTGGCGGTGGGCTGGGGATCGATAGACCGCCAGGGGCGGATGGAGTTGCTCAAGCCCTTCGACACCCGCGCGGTGGCGCCGGCGGCGGGCTACGTCTCCTCAGCCGAGGACCTGAGCCGGTTCGCCCAATGGCAGTTCCGGTTGCTGGCTTCCGAAAAGGCCGAGCTGCTGAAGGCCTCGACCCTGCGGGACATGCAGCGCGTGCAGTTCCTGGATCCCGACTGGTCCGACAGCTGGGGGCTGGGCTTCAGGGTCTGGCGCGCCTCGGACAAGACCTATGTCGGCCACGACGGCGCCTGCCCGGGATACAAGACCGCCTTGACGCTGCGCCCGTCCACCGAGACGGCTGTCGTGGTGATGATGACGGGCATGCTCGACGCGTCGGCCCGCACCGAGGCGGTGTTCGAGCTGCTCGACAAACGCAAGGCCGCGGAAGCGGACAAGTC
>JASGDR010000217.1:0-5258 GCA_047607095.1 Caulobacter sp. | reverse complement strand
GGGTCGGATGGCGCTGCCACCATCTGGGGTGGGGAACGCCGGTGATGGTCTTGTCTGACATGCGGTCGTCTCGCGTGGTGTTCGACAAACCAACGCGAGACGCCGGGTCCCTGGTTCCAATCAGCCGCCGAAGCCGCGCGAGCCGCCGCCGAAGCCGCCGCGCGAAATGACGCTGCTGCGGCTCTGCACGCGGGCCGGGGCGTCGTAGCGCGAAGGCGCGTCGAAGCTGTCGGTGCGCACCCGGCTGCGGCCGCTCAGATAGTCGCGCGAAATCGGATAGCCCGAGCCGCTGTAGTAGGTCCCGTCGCGGTCGCGGTACATCGGCGCGACGCGATAGCGGTTGCCCATGTTCTCCAGCGCCTGGCCGATGATGAAGCCGGTCAGCAGCGGGGTGAAGAAGCTGCCGCCGTTGGCCTGGCTGCGCGGCACGCACTGATCCACCCCGTAGCGCTCCTCGCAGCTCTGCTGGTCGGAGAACTTCGGCGCGTTCTCGGCGCTGGCCTTCTGGGCCTCGTCATAGGCCGTCTGGCACTGGTCGGCGGTGAAGTCGCCCGAGGCCTTGCACTCGTCGAGATTGGCGAAGCTGGAGGCGTCGACCTTCTGGCCCGAGACGGCCGCCGGCGGATCGCCCCACTGGGTGGCCGAGCCGGGATCGTCGCAGGCGACCAGGGTGAAGGCCGAGCCGGCCATCAGGCCGGTCAACGCCACGGCGCTCGAGCGTTTGCGGCGGCGAGGAGCGGGGGAGGGGGAAATCGCGTTCATGGCCGGCCTCACGAGGTCATGCAGGCGGCGTTCAGCAGGCCGACGGCCAGCGAGATCGACGCCAGGTAGACGCCGGCGGCGACCTCGGCCTTCTCGATCCGGTCGATCAGGTCCTTGAGCACCGTGAACCGCACCAGGGTGAAGGCGGCGATCTGGATGACGCCGGCCAGCAGCGCCCAGGCGGCGAATTCCAGCAGGCTGACGGTGTGGCTGAGCGCGGAGGCCAGCGGCAGCACGTAGCCGACCACGGCGCCGCCCAGGGCGATGGCCGCGGCGACGTTGCCCTCGCGGATCAGCTTGGCCTCGTCGTAGGGCGTCACCGCCTGGTAGACGATCTTGAAGATCACGGTGAACACGCCGGCGGCGACGAAGGCCACCAGGAAGGCCAGGGCGCTCTCGCCGAAGGCTTGGACGTCGAACATCTCTCGGGTTCCCCTATGGGCGTTGTTCAGGCGCGGAATTCGCCGACTTCGAGCGGCACGCCGATCATGGTTTCGAACGAGACCTCGCGGTCCTCGGTCTCCATCTCGATGGCCAGCAGCAGTTCGCGGCCGTCGCCCGGCAGGTCGCGGGCGAACAGCATGCAGGTCTGGAAGATCCTGCGGTCCGGGACGCCGTCCCGGTCGTCGTGCAGGTCTTCCCAGAAGGTCACGGGTTCCTGGCTCTCGGCCTCCTCGCCGAACCAGAAGCGGCGGTACTCGGGCAGGCCCGGGGGCGTGAAGCCGCGGGCGCGGATGCGCCGTCCCCAGGCGTCGCGATCGGCGCGGCCGCCGGGATAGGCGCTGTCCCAGGGCACGAACAGGGTGACGTCGGTCAGGCGCTGGCCGTCGCGGTCGTCCGACACGGCCTGAAACATCACGTGGTCGTCGGTGTAGAACCGGTGCACGAAACCGCCGTCCTTCAGGTCCACCAGGCCCTGGGCGGTTATCTCCAGCGTGTCGCGGTCGAGCGGGAACTTGCTGTCGGAACCGAAGCGCTTCCAGGCCAGCGGGTCCAGCCAGACGGTCCGCCCCAGCGTCACGTTGCGGATGGCGGGCAGGGCCGACTCGGGAGCGGGCTCCTTGCGGCCGAATAAGCGACTGAACATGGCGGACCCTTGGAAGAACGCCCCCTCATGTACGGCGCCAGCCTGCGCTGTAAAAGGGGCCATGCTCGCTCTCGACGACTGGCCTTCGGCCTCCCATCTTGTATGAACGGCCAAGTCGGCCGACGAGAGAGGATCACGACCCGATGAGTCAGACGCCCTGGACTGTCCGCTCCCTGAAGGCGGCCCTGGACGACGCGCCCGGTACGGGCGCCGACGAACTGAGCGTGCGGGTGCTGGAAGGCTCCGACCCGATCCTGCTGGTCACCATGCACTGGCACGGCGATCTGGAAATCTACGTCAGCGTCAGCGATCAGCAGGTGGCCTGCTCGGCCCTGCTGTGGCCTGTCGACGAACAGGAAGACCGCCACGCCTTCAACGAGTTCCTGCTCAAGGCCCAGAAGCTGGTGCCGCTGTCGAACTTCGGCATCAGCGCCGTCGGCGGCCGCGACTACTACGAACTGTTCGGCGAGCTTTCGACGACCACCTCGATCGAAGACATCGTCATCGAGCTGCGCACCCTCGCCGAGAACGCCATCGAGGCGGCCTCGGACCTGCGCACCTCGTTCTCTTCCGCCGCCTGACCCTCAATCTAGAATTTCCCGGAGCCCTCCGATGTCCATCTGGCGCAAGCTGTTCACCCTGGGTCGCGCCGGCGCGCACGAAGCCACCGCCGCCGTCGTCGACGCCAACGCCATCCGCATCCTCGACCAGGAGATCCGCGACGCCGACACGGCCCAGGCCAAGGCCCGCGACGACCTGGCCACCCTGGTCGCCCGCCGCCGGATCCAGGAGAACGACGTCAAGAGCCTGCGCGACCAGGTGACCAAGTACGAGGGCTCGGCCCGCGCCGCCGTCGCCAAGAACGACATGGACCTCGCCCGCCAGGTGGCCCAGCGCATCGCCGACCTGGAAAGCGAGATCGCGCTGAAGGAGCCGCAGATCGGCGGCATGCGCGAGGCCGAGGACCAGCTGCACAACGCCATCGCCGCCACCGACCGCCGCATCGACACGCTCAAGCGCGAGGTCGAGGTCGTGAAGGTCAACGAGTCGGTGCAGCGCGCCCAGGCCGCCGTCACTGCCCGCGGCGCGGGCGCCGGCGCGGCCCTCGGCTCGGCCGCCGACAGCCTGCAGCGGATCAAGGAACGCCAGATGGTCCGCGGCGAGAAGATCAAGGCCGCCGGCGAGCTGGAAGACCGCCGCACGGGCGCGGATCTCGACGAGAAGCTGCGCCAGGCCGGCATCCTGCCCGGCCAGTCGTCGGCCGACGACATCCTGGCGCGCCTGGCGCCGGCGGCTCCGCCGCTGCAGATCGAGCAGAAGTCCGCCGACGGTTCGAAGGCCGAATAAGGACCCCGCGTGCGCCGTCTTACCCTGACCCCGCGCCCCGACTGGCGCGACAAGGCCGAGGCCGTCGGCTTCGTCTACCACCACACCGGCGGACAGGCCTATTGGGACGAGGGGACGGCGTACGCCTTCACCCTGCGCGAGATCGAGCAGGATCTGGAGCCGGCCGCGGCCGAGCTCCACGACCTGTGCCTGGATCTCGTCGACGAGGCGGCCGGCAGAGAAGAGCTGCTGGAAAAGCTGGCGATCCCGCCCGAGCACCGGGACTTCGTCGCCGCCTCCTGGCGCGCCAAGGAGCCGTCGCTCTACGGCCGGTTCGACTTCGGCTACGACGGATCGGGTCCGCCCAAGCTCTACGAGTACAACGCCGACACCCCCACCAGCCTGTTCGAGGCCGCCACCTTCCAGTGGCTGTGGTTGGAAGACCTCCTGGCGCAAGGGGCGCTGCCGGCCGGGACCGACCAGTTCAACAGCCTGTTCGAGGCGATGCGCGATCGCTTCAAGCTGCTGTTCCCCGGCGGCGGCTTCGTGCACTTCGCCAGCGACGACGAGGCCGTCGAGGACCGCCAGACGGTGCGCTTCCTCGAAGACCTGGCCGCCCAGGCCGGGCTCGACCCGAAGTTCGTGGCCATGAACGCCATCGGCCTCAACGAGGAGGGTCAGTTCGTCGACACCGACGGCTACCTGCTGCAGGCGGCGTTCAAGCTCTATCCGTGGGAAGACATGCTGCGCGAGCCCTACGCGGCCAACCTGGTCACGGCCAAGGTCCGCTGGCTGGAGCCGCCCTGGAAGGCGATCCTGTCCAACAAGGCGATCCTTCCGCTGCTGTGGGAGCGCCACAAGGGCCACCCCAACCTGCTGGAGGCCTATTTCGAGGGCGATCCCGCGGCCTCCAACCTGGGGCCGAACTATGTGCGCAAGCCGCTGTTCTCGCGCGAGGGCGCCAATGTCGAGATCGTCGGGGCGGGGGCCGAGCCCGTGCTCGACCAGGGCTACGGCGCCGAGGGCGCGATCGTCCAGGCCTTCCATCCGCCGCCCAGCTTCGACGGCAGGCATCCGGTGATCGGCGCCTGGATCGTCGGGGCCGAGCCCGTCGGCATGGGCGTCCGCGAGGACGACAGCCAGGTGACCAAGAACCTCGCCCGGTTCGTGCCGCATATCATCGAGGGGTGAGGGGCCCTGGGTCCTTCGAGGCTCGGCTGCGCCTCGCACCTCAGGATGAGGAATTCGGTGCAATGAGCCCCTCATCCTGAGGCGCCCGCGCAGCGGGCCTCGAAGGACGCACCGCCGCCGTGCTACGCTCTCCCTCATGAGCGACCCCACCGACGACGGCCCGCCGGGCGAGACCCCGATCCAGCGCGCCCTGCGCCTCAAGCAGGCGGCGATCGCCGCTCGCCCCAAGCCGCCGCGCGGCGGTCGCTTCCAACGCGAGCAGGCCAACCGCAAGGCGGCCGGCTCCACCAAGCCGTGGAACAGCTGATGGCCGGCCTGAAGGACAAGCGGGGCTTCATCGACAAGGACCGGCTCGATCTCTCCGAGCGTCAGGCCGTCGAGTACTGGATGAAGCGCTGGGGCGTCACCCGCGACCAGATCGTCACCGCCCACCGCAAGGTCGGCCGGATGACCAAGGACATCGCCGCCGAACTGGGCAAGAAGCGCTGAGGGATCGCGCCGCGCGCCGGGCTCTCTCGCGCCGGTTTAGCGCTCCGTCGCGCCATCGTGGGCGGTGGTGAAAAACGACCGTACAGCGATCATCCGGCAGTCGCGAAACAAATGCGGTTTCGCGCCGTTCAGTGCGCGTTTGTGCTCATCAGTCGCGCGCATCTGCCGGATCACGATCAAGACAACGTTGTCATTGCAATGATTTGCTGAATTCTTGGCAAACCTGCGGGAACGCAACGCGCAGGTGGACGCGTTCTTGGCCAAAGTGCTAGGGAGGCCACGGATATTGCACTGCGAGATTCAAGATCGCAGTCATGTTCCAAGGCGAGACGACCCCGATAGAGGGCGCGGCCTTTTTCACTTTTTCTCAGGGTGTATTCAATATGCCGGTTGAGAGGCTGTC